>JAWOHF010000215.1:0-6779 GCA_046496285.1 Candidatus Aminicenantota bacterium | reverse complement strand
CTCGAGGTCGACCAAGTCGTCGGGCCGGACCGGACGGGTCTTGCCGGCTTTGGCCGCGGCGATCTCGGCCAGAAGAGATTCGATGGCCTCCAGGTGATAATTCCTGGGGTCGAGCCCCTCGTCGAAAACGAGCCGCAAGGCGTCGATATAGGAGGCGGCCTTCGCGAGGGCCAGCCCTTCGTCGATCCAGGCCGGGCGGAAATCCCGGGCCCTGTAGAACGGGGGCAGGACCTCGGAGCCGCAGAGCCGCTCGCTCCGGCAATAGACAGGGGCTTCGGATCCGGGCGGGCCGACCCGAGCGATGAGAACGTCGCGGGTGGCCTCGACGGGGGAGACCGGCGGGGCGGGCGGCGGAGCTTTGCAGGAGGAGAGCAGGACCGCCGCGGCGAGCGGGATGAGCATGAGAATTCCGGACGGCGGTTTTCGACGCATGGCCTTAGAAAGCTTTCGCCCACGATTTTACCACGAGGGGCGTATTCCCCATAAGGCGGAATCGGCCATCGCCCGGGGCCGGGCTACTTCTTCTTGATGAGTTGCTGGTCCGGATATTTCTCGCGGAACATCCGCTCGCTTTCCAGCATGAGAGCGGTGCCGTCGGATATCTCCTTATAGCCCTGCTTGACGGCCTCCTTTGCCCTGAGGAGCTCTCTCTCCGCCGCCGCGATGCGCTTTTCCCCTGCCCGGACCTGCTTCTCCCCGGACCGCACCAGCTTTGAGCCCCTCTTCCAGTCCCTGGCCAGCTGTTCTTTCAGGTCGGCCCGGGCCTGGCTCTCGGTGGCATATTCCTGCATGATGTCGCCCGTGGTTGGGCCCGCTTTGTTCCCGGAGGTCCCCGAGCAACCCGCCAGGACGGCTATGATGACCCATCCGGCCAAACTGCTCCGTATCTTTCCCATGGAAAGCCTCCACTTTTAGGGTTTTATATGGTATAATATGGTGCCTTGTGTGGAAAAAGCCGATGAACGGGAATGAACCGAAAGTGTTGGCCCCCGAGCCTGTGAGCCGCCGCCGATTCATAAGTCTGGGCGCCGCCGCCCTGGCCCTGCCGTTCATATCCCGGATCCCGGCCGCCGCGTTCTCCGAGCCGCTTCCCCCCGACCGCGGCCTCTCCTTGTACAACACCCATACCGGGGAGCAGGCGGCCGTCGACTATTGCCATTCCGGCTCCCTCCTCTCCCCGTCGCTCGAGAAGATCAATCACATCCTCAGAGACCATCGGACCGGAGAGACCAAGGACATCGATGTCCGTCTCCTCGACTTACTTCATGCGCTCTCCCGGAAGGCCGGCGCCGACCGGCCCTTCCATATCATCTCCGGCTACCGGTCGCCCCGGACCAATGCCCACCTGCGGGCCAACGGGTCGGGCGTCGCCGAGAACAGCCTGCACCTTCTAGGGAAGGCCGTCGACATCCGGGTCCCGGGCCTCAAGCTTCGGGACCTCTATCGGGCGGCGGTTTCCCTGCGGGGCGGGGGCGTGGGTATCTATCCCAAGTCGGACTTCGTCCACGTTGATATCGGCCGCGTCCGGACCTGGTAGGCCGGGCGGACCGGCCGACGGCAGAGCGTGCTGCCGTAAGGCCTCGGAGAGGGCCTCGTCCCGCTTGTAAATATCCCCACGGAATTCTACGCGCCCGTCGTCGGCCAGCCACGCGGTCCAATACAGGAGGTGGACGCCGATGGGATTCTGCAGGGTGATGACGCGGGTCGTTGTGTCCGCGAGCGCCGCCAGGATCCTTTCCCGGTTCCAGACCGGGTCGCCCCGCAGAATGTATTCGGCCAGTTCCAGCGGCTGTTCGAGCCGGATGCAGCCCGAGCTGAGGTCCCGCTCCGCCAGGCTGAAAAGCCCCCGGTCCGGGGTGTCGTGCAGGTAGACGTCGAACTTGTTCGGGAACATGAACTTGATCCGGCCCAGCGAATTCCGGGGCCCCGGGTCCTGCCGGAACTTGAAGGACTCGGCTTCGGCCTCGACCTGTGACCAGTCGACGGATTCGACGTCGATCTCCGGGGCTTCCTCCGACCAGCCGCGGAAGACCCGGATCCCCCTCTCCTTGAGATAACCCGGGTCTTTTCTGGCCTTGGGCAGGATGTCCTCCCGGACGAGTTTGGGCGGGACGGTCCAGGTGGGGTTGATCTCGATGTAGGTCATCTTGCCGCTGAATTCCGGGGTGCGCCTGTAGGCGCTGCCGACGATGGCCGGCATGGACAGGACCTCCCGGACGCCCTCGAAGACGCCGACCCGGAAATCGGCGACGTTGATCAGGATATACTTCTCACCCAGATCCTGGGTGATCCAGCGCCAGCGTTCGAGGTTGGCCAGGATCTGCGTCAGCCGGACCTCGGCGGGGACGTTCAGGGCGGCCTCGGTCGCCGGCCCGACGACGCCGTCGGGCTGCAGACCGTGGCGGCGTTGGAAGGACTTGACCCCATCCTCGAGCTTCCCGTCGAAAAAGTCCCGCCCGACGGGCTCCGACAGCGCGATATCCCCCCTGGCTTCGAGGCCGCTCCGGAGGGCTTCGACCCTCGGGCCTATGTCCCTCCTTTCGAGCTTCGGACCGGGCAAGAACTCCGGCCAGCCGCCCGCGGCGGCGGCGGTCCGGGTGGTCCGGAAGGCCTTGATCAGGCCGCGGTACACGGCGTGATTCGGCCGGAGCAGATCGAGCGCGCCGGGGATGTCCTTGTCCGCCAGGCCTTTTTCCAGGACGGCGGCCAGGTCCTCGATGCGCCCCTTGATGAACCATTCGGACTGGAAGGTCTCCGGATCGAGCTGGCCGTGGACGAGCTGAGACCCACAGAGGAGGAAGGAGTCCGTCAGGAGCAGCTCCAGATCGACCAGGGCCTCGGGCCGGGCTTTCCGGGGCTTTTCCCTGAGGTCCTCCGTGATCTCGGCGAGCAGGGCTTCGATGGCCTTGAGGTGGTAGTTGTCCGGATCCAGCCCGTCTTCGGAAACGAGGCGCAGGGCGTCCAGGTAGGACGAGGCCTCCGTGAGAGCGAGCCCGTCGAAGATCCAGGCCGGGAGGAAATCCCGGGCCCTGTAGAAATCGGGCAGGACCTCGGAGCCGCATAGCGGGATGTTCCGGCAATAGATGGGCCCGGTGGTCCCGGTCGGGCCGACCCGGGCCCTAAGCACGCTTCGAGTCGCATCGACCGGCGAGATCGGCGGAGCTGGCGGAACCCCGCAGGAGGGGAGCAGGAGCACCGCGCAGAGCGAGACCAGACCGAGAATCGCGGTCGCCGGTTTCAGACGCATGGCCCTTAGAGGCCCTCCTCAACGATATTCCCGCGCGGCGCCGACGCCCGATAGAGCGAGCGACAACGCCTCGATGGTTCCCTCCGCGTCTGTAATATGCACGAATCATGCCATTTGGAATGAGGCGGGGAAACGTTGATTACAAAGGAAAAGGAGGGTCACGGCGGGAATACTCAGGGAATGGGAGGCCGCGCTTTCTTGCGGGGCAGGATTACCGCTCGGGAAACAGGCCGGGTCGGAAGCTCGAGGATCGTGTCGCAAAATGGGGGACATGATACCTATTTCCCATTTCCCGGCCTCGAGGCCGAGCTGGGAACGAACAGGGGACATGTATCGCAGGTACGTGTCCCCCAAATATTGACAAACCGGCCGGGGTGCACTACCGTTCCGAGGTGGACAGGAGGGTCCGATGCCGGACAGTAAAAGATTCGATCGCCGCGGATTCCTGAAGAGCGCCGGGGCAGCCGTCGTCGCGGGAGGGATGGCCGGCGTCGCGCCCGGGTGTTCCCGGCGGAGAAGAGACGAGAGCGCGCCCGATGCCGCCGGTGCGGAAAGCCTGGAAGTCCACGGCTCGTGCGACCCCTGGATCGAGGTCGACCTCGCGGCCATCGAATTCAACGTCGGCCAGATCAGCCGGAAGGTCGGGGGGCGGCCCATTATCGCGGTCCTCAAGTGCAACGCCTATGGCCACGGCCTGGTCGGCGTCGCGAAATTCCTGGAGCGCCTTCCTGTCCACGGCTTCGCGGTCGGCAAGCTGAGCGAGGCGGTCGCCCTGAGGCGGGCCGGAATCCGGCTCCCCGTCCTGAACCTCGGCCCGTTCGCGGCTGCGGACGCCGAGACCATCGTGCGCCACGACATCAGCCAGTCCGTTTTTACGGACGCCGTTCTGGATCTGGACCAGCGGGCCGGGGCGATGAACCGACGCGCGTCGGTCCATGTCAAGATCGACACGGGCCTCGGCCGGGTCGGCGTGCCGCAAGAGGCCGCCCTGGCCTATCTGCGGAACGTCGCGGGCCTGGCCAACGTCCGCGTGTACGGGGTCTTCCAGTCGTTCAACGAAGAGGCGGAGATCGACGCTCTCCAGCTCGCCCGCTTCCTGGCCGTGACCGAGGCCGCCCGCAGCGAGGGGCTGCCCGTGGGCCTTCGCCACGCGGCAGCCAGCACGGCCATCTTCCGCTACGGCGAGGAGTACTTCCTCGACGCGGTCAGGCCGGGGATCGCGATCTACGGGCACTACCCGACCGAGGAGGAGCACCGGCTGAAGCGAATAGAGCTGAGGCCGGCCCTGTCGCTGAGGACCCGGGCGGCCTACGTCAAGGACCTGAAGCCGGGTGACGCGCTCTCCTACTTCCGCAAGTTCGTGGCCGAGAAGCCGGAGCGGGTCGTGACGGCCGCCCTGGGCTATTCCGACGGCGTGCCCCACACTTTGGGCGGCCGGGCCTCGGCACTCGTGCGGGGGAGGAAATGCCCGTTCATCGCCGACGTCACCGCCAGCCATAGCTACCTGCTGGCCACGGGCCATGACGATGTGGTGACCGGCGACGAGATCACCCTCGTCGGCTGGCAGGGCGGGGCCGAGCTGCCCCTCTATGCCCTGGCCCAGGCCGCGGGCGTCTCTGACTACAAGATCCTCATAGGTCTCAGCCCGTCGCTTCGCCGTGTCTTCCTCTAGTACTCCGTACTCTAGCTGTTGCCTATACTTGGCTATTTCCGGGTGTAACGCCAGAGGTCGTTGAGCCAGGCCCGGCGGTCGCTCGCGTCTAAGCCGTTCCCCCCGAAGAGCCAGAGCTTGCCGCCGGGATCGATCCACGACACCGCTTCCTGTCTGGCCCCGGGGACATTGGACGGGTCGTCCGTTCCCTGGGTGCCATAGATCCCCAGCTGGTTCACCGAGTTGCTGCCCGACATCCAAACCCATCTCTGAAGCGTCGGATCGTAGCTCCAGAGGTCGTTGAGGATATCGATATTACCGGCGCTGTCGAGCCCATAACCTCCGAAGATCCAAGGCTTGCCCGCGGGATCGATCCAGGAGACGGACCCGACCCTGGCGCCCGGAACGTTCGAATAGCCGGGCAATCCTTGCGTTCCGTAAACGCCTTCCTGATTGATGGTATCGCTGCCGGAAATCCACGTCCACTCGAGGGTTGACGGGGCGTGCTTCCACAGATCGTTGAGGTACGCGCTGTTGCCGAGCGAATCCACTCCGAACCCCCCGAAGAGCCAGAACGTGCCCTCCGCATCCATCCAGAATACGGCCCCCGACCTCGCCCCCGGCGTGTTGGCCGACGAAGCGACGCCTTGCGCCCCGTAGGTGCCGGGTTGATTGACGGAGGCGGGCCCGGCCACCCAGGTCCACACGGAGAATTGAGGGTCGAAACTCCACAGGTCGTTGAGGTAGCCCATGGTGTCGACCGATAGCCACCCGAAGCCGCCGAGAAGCCAAAGCTTACCGGAAACGTCGATCCAGCACGAGGGGCTCTCTCTCGCCCCGGGGACGTTCGCCGGATGAGGGACGCCCTTGATGCCGTAGAAGCCTCCCTGATCGGCGGCGTTGCTGCCGGAAACCCAGGCCCATTCGATGGTTTCCGGATCGAACTTCCACAGGTCGTTGAGCCAGGACACCCGGCCGGTCGAATCGTGCCCATACCCGCCGAAGAGCCAGAGCTTGCCTTGGGGGTCCGTCCAGGACACGGCCCGTTTTCTGGCCCCCGGGACATTCGACCAGGAAGGTATGCCCTTAATGCCGTAGAACCCTCCCTGATCGGCCGCGCTACTGCCGGAAACCCACGTCCATGCGGGGGTCGCCGGGTCGAACTTCCACAGGTCGTTGAGAAAAGCGCGATAGCCGGTCGAATCGTGCCCATACCCGCCGAAGAGCCATAACTTGCCTTGGGGGTCCGCCCACGTTGAGGCCGCCTCGCGAGCTCCCGGCACGTTCGAAGGAGCCGGAATACCCCGTGTTCCGTAGGTCCCCGCTTCATTGGCCGAAGCGCTGCCGGAGACCCAAGACCATGGGCAATAGGGAGAGGGGGAAGGGCCGGTGCCCTCGCTTTCGCAGGCGACCGTTAAGATTGGGAGAATGACCGCGAACAGGATAAGCCGGGATGGTTTTTTCATCCGCCCCTCCTGGGGGAATGATAGCACAATGAAAAGGGGAATGAGTATTGTGTCCCCGAATTAAAGGGCGAGGGCCCGCGAAGAGAGCGATAGGAACGCGGTCAGGACGGGATCGGCATCGGCGATGGTCGGCCGTCCGTCGAGGAACCGGCCTTCCAGTTCCCGGCGGAGCTTGCGAAGATAGGAGAACCGGGCTGGGAACGATGCTTGGAAGAGTCGCAGGCCTTTCCGGCTGAAGCGGGCTCGGCATTTCCCGGCCGACTCCAGGGCCATGAGCGTGCAGGCCCGGAGCATGATGGCGCGCAAGCGGCCGTCGCCCGGCCGGCCCCGGCCCGGGTTCCTCTCGAGGACCGCGGACATGAACCGCAGGTACTTGAAGAGCAAGCGGTCCAACGTCTCGCTCCGGGCCGCCGCC
>JAWOHF010000192.1:0-10890 GCA_046496285.1 Candidatus Aminicenantota bacterium | reverse complement strand
GAACCCACGGCCTCTTCCGTGTCAAGGAAGCGCTCTCCCACTGAGCTACGCGCCTAACATCTGCTTTTTAAGGCTGTTATATATTATGGAAATCGGGGGGCACTGTCAACCTGGAGCGCGCAAAACCCATAATCCCGCCGAACGTCACCCTTCGTCTCTGCGGGGTGGCTCCTCTCACGGCGCACCCCCGTCCGTGCTCACCGCTCCAAAGGGCTCTTCGGCATCAGCGGCTGCGCGCGGGCGGGGGGCCCCCGCTCCGCTGCGTCACCGCCCCTGAGCGATGAGAACGGGCACATTCAGTCTTTGTATATGGCCCCATTCTCCGCGACTAACAGGAATGGGTAGAAGAGTATGGCGTTTTATCTCGTGACCGGCGGGGCGGGCTTCATCGGGTCCCATCTCGTCGAGGGCCTCGTTGAACGGGGGGAAAAGGTCCGGGTCCTGGACAACCTCTCGTCAGGCAAGAAAGAGAACCTGGCTCCCTTCATGGACAGGATCGAGCTCCTCGAGGGCGACATCCGGGACCTCGAGACTTGCCGGCGGGCGGTCGAGGGGACGGACCACGTCCTTCACCAGGCGGCCGTGGCCTCGGTCGCGCTTTCTGTCGAGGACCCCCTCCTGACCAACGCCGTCAACGTCACCGGCACGCTCAACCTGCTCGTCGCGGCCCGGGAAGCCGGGGTCGAGAGCTTCGTCCTGGCCTCCTCGTCGGCCGTCTACGGGGACGACCCCTCGCCGGCCAAGGTGGAGGGCCGGGAGGGCAAACCCCAGTCCCCCTACGGGGTCAGCAAGCTCGTCGGCGAAAAATACGCCCAGGCCTTTCATGCCCTTCACGGGATGAAGACCGTGGCCCTGCGCTATTTCAACGTCTTCGGGCCCCGACAGGACCCGGCCTCGCAATACGCCGCCGTCATTCCGCTGTTCATCACCAAGATCCTGGCCGGGGAACGGCCGGTGATCTACGGCGACGGAGAGCAGTCGCGCGACTTCATCTACGTGAAGAACGTCGTCGAGGCCAACCTCCTCGCCGCCGGGTCCTCCGGCGGGGGAGGAGAGGCCGTCAACATCGCCTGCGGCCGGAGGATGACGGTCAACGCTCTGCTCGGGGCCGTCAACGGGGCCCTGGGCTCCGGCGTCGAGGCCGACCACGTCGCCCCCCGGCCCGGCGATATCGTCCACTCGACCGCCGACATCGGCAAGGCCCGGAGGGTCATCGGCTACGAGCCAAAGATCGCTTTCATGGAAGGTCTCAGGGAGACCGTAGCTTGGTACAAGCAAAGGAGACAGTAAGAATGAACACCGAAGCCGTCAAGTTGCTCAAGAAGATCGAGAACAAGGAAGCCCGCATCGGGGTCATCGGCCTGGGCTATGTCGGTCTGCCCCTGGTCAAGACGTTCCTTCAACAGGGGTTTTCGGTCCTCGGATTCGACATCGACCGCAAGAAAGTCGACATGCTCAACCGCGGCCGGAGCTACATCCGGCACATCTCCGCGACCGAGCTCAAGGGCTTTCTCGGCCGGAAGATGTTCAAGGCCTCCTCGAACTTCCGGGACCTCAAGGACGCCGACGCCGTCCTCATCTGCGTCCCGACGCCCCTCGACGGCCACGGCAACCCGGACCTGTCCTATGTCCTCAATACGACCATCACCATCGCCGAACACCTCCGCCGCGGCCAGCTCGTGGTCCTCGAGAGCACGACCTATCCGGGCACGACCGACGGCGACATGAAGCCCCTCCTCGAGGCCCGAGGACTGCGCTGCGGCCGGGACTTCTTCCTGGCCTTTTCGCCCGAGCGCGAGGACCCCGGGAACAAGCATTTCTCGACGTCC
Organism: Candidatus Aminicenantota bacterium; assembly: GCA_046496285.1. Taxonomy (GTDB): domain Bacteria; phylum Acidobacteriota; class Aminicenantia; order Aminicenantales; family Saccharicenantaceae; genus RBG-16-66-30. The sequence goes on along the minus strand of JAWOHF010000192.1, from coordinate 9,061 downwards.
ACGACCCCCAAGGTCGTCGGCGGCGTCACCCGGGACTGCCTGCGGCTGGCCAAAGCCCTCTATGACCAGGTCGTTGTCAAGACCGTGCCCGTGTCTTCGACCCAGGCGGCCGAATCGACCAAGCTCCTGGAGAACATCTTCCGGTCGGTCAACATCGCCCTGGTCAACGAGCTGAAGATGATCTTCGACCGTATGGGTATCGACATCTGGGAGGTCATCCGGGCGGCGTCATCGAAGCCCTTCGGCTTCATGCCCTTCTACCCGGGCCCGGGCCTCGGCGGCCACTGCATCCCCATCGACCCGTTCTACCTGACCTGGAAAGCCAAGGAGTTCGACTACCAGACGAAGTTCATCGAGCTGGCCGGCGAGATCAACACCTTCATGCCGTACTACGTCATGGAGCGGACGATGGAAGCCCTCAACGAGAGGGGCAAGTCCATCAAAGGGGCCAAGATCCTGGTCCTCGGCCTGGCCTATAAGAAAGACATCGACGACTCCCGCGAGTCCCCGTCCCTCAAGCTCATCAGCCTGTTCCAGGGCAAAGGGGCCAAGGTGTCCTACAACGACCCCTACATCCCGCGGGCCGTCGGTCACCGGGAATACCCGGGATTGGACCTGAGCTCCGTGCCGATGACCGCGGCCCGGCTGAAAAAAACGGACGCCGTGGTCATCTCCACCGATCACACCGCCTACGACTTCGCCTGGATCGCCAAGCACGCGCCGCTCGTCGTCGACACCCGCAACGCCGTCAAGCGGCGCCGCAGGAACGTCGTCAAGGCCTAGCCCGGCTCGGCTTTCGCTAGTCTTCGCTCGGCTCGGGACGTTCCTCTCGCGGCGCACCCCCATCCGTGCTCGCCGCTCCAAAGCGCTCTTCGGCATCAGCGGCTCCGCGCGGGTGGGGGGCCCCCGCTCCGCTGCGTCACTGTCCCTCGCCTCGGATAATAGGTGTCGCTAGGCGATTCCGTAAGAGGCTGCGGGAGTAGGGGCCGCAGGGGTGTCCTTGACGGGAGCATAAAGCGGTAATTTAGCTGGCCCGGGACGGATACGCGGCCCATTCCAACCGGATCCGGACCGGGACAGCGTAAAGAATTACCGCGCGGACGGAGAGGATACCCCGAGGCCCCTCCGCAGCCGTAGAATGAGCAAGCTCGTAGCGGGGAGTGCGCCGCGAGAGGAACGTCCCGAGCCGAAGATCAGGCTAACAAATTCTCGGGAGAAGCTCGGAGGTCAGGGGCTCGAGGAGGCGGAGGCCGCCGGCGGCCGTCTGCAGGAGGAGCTCCCCGGGCCGCCCGACCTTCTCCTGGACGCGGCCGATGACCGCGGCCTTGCGGCCCAGGGGGTGGCTGCGGATGCGCCGCAGGAAATCGGCCGTTCGGCCCTTCGGGGCGACGATGACCGCCTTTCCTTCACAGGCCATGTAGAGAGGGTCGATCCCCAGGAGGTCGCTCGCCCCGCGCACGGCCCGCGACAGCGGAACCTTGTCCTCCTCGACGAGCACCGGGTAGGGGAGGCGTTCGGCGAGCTCGAAGAGGACGGTGGCCAGGCCGCCCCGGGTGACGTCGCGCATCCAGAGCGCGCCCCGTTTCCAAAGAGGGAGAAGGAAGAGAAGGGGAGCGCAGTCGCTGCGGACCTTGGTGGACAGCCCAAATTCCCCGCGGGCCAGCATGACGGCCAGGGTGTGGTCGCCGACCGCGCCCGTCAGGATGATCTCGTCGCCCGGCCGTATGCGGTCCATCCGGGGCCTGGCGATGCTCCGGCCGATGCCGGCCGTGTTGACGAAAACCTTGTCGCCCTGGCCCTGGCGGACGACCTTGGTGTCCCCGGTGACGATCCGGACCTTGGCGGCCTTCGTGGCTTTGCGGACGGAGCGCAGGACCCGGTCGAGGACCTCCCACTCCAGGCCTTCCTCCAGGATGAGGGCGAACGACAGGAAACGGGGCTCGGCGCCCGAGACCACCAGGTCGTTGACGGTGCCGTTGACGGCCAGCGTCCCGATGTCGCCGCCCGGGAAAAAGAGCGGGTCGACGACGTAGCTGTCGGTCGTGAACGCCAGCCCGTCCGGCAGGAGACCGGAATCGGACAGCTCGCCCAAGATGGAGTTCCCGAAAGCCGGAAGGATTCGCTCGGCGATGAAATCCCTCATCAGCCGCCCGCCGCCGCCCAGTTCCAGGCTGACTTTCTTCATGAGCCCGTCCTTTCTCTCCGGCCGTACTTGAAATGGACGAGACAGGCGCCCTCGTAGGAGACCATGCACGGACCGAGCGGGGACTCGGGCGTGCACTTGGCGCCGAACAGGCGGCAGCCCTCGGGCCGTATGACCCCTCTGAGGACGTCGCCGCAACGGCAGCCGGGAAGGTCGCGTCCGGCGCCCCGGATCTTCAAGCCGTATTTGTTCTCGGCGCTCAGGCGGGCGTACTTGGCCTTGAACCGAAGCCCGCTTGCCGGGATCCTGCCGAGGCCGCGCCACTCGGCGTCGAAGGGCTCGCAGACCTCGGCCATCAGCGCCCGGGCCGTCGGGTTGCCTTCCGGCCGGATGGCCCGGCCGTATTCCATGGCCACCCGGGGCTTGCCCTCGAGGGCCTGGTCGAGGACCGAGCGGACGGCCAGGAGGATATCGCCCGGCTCGAAGCCGGCCACGGCTCCCGGGACGCCATAGTCGCGGGCCACGAATCCGTAGGGCTCGATGCCGATGACGGCGCTCACGTGACCGGGGTAGATGAAGCCGTTGACGGCGACCTCCTTGGAATCCAGGACGGCCTTGAGGGCCGGAGGGACCAGCCAAAGGGCGGGAAGGACCGAGAAGTTCCGGAGACGGGCTCGAGCGGCCTGCTTGACGATGTAGGCGATGGCCGGGATGGTGGTCTCGAACCCGACGCCGAAAAAGACCACCTGCCTTCTGGGCTCTCGCCGGGCCTCCTCCAGGGCCTCCTCGGGCGAATAGACGATGCGGATCCGGGAGTTCCTGGCCGGCGCGGCCGTTTGCAGGGACCCTCTCCGGGTCGGCACTCGGGTCATGTCGCCGAAGGTGGCCAGCGTCAGGCCTTCGACCTCCGTGACCAGCCCGATGGCGGCCTCATGGAGGCCGTCGGGGGTGATGCAGACCGGGCATCCGGGCCCCGAGACCATCTCGACGCCGGCCTCGGCCAGGCGAGGGGTCAGGCCGTGGCGGAAAAGGGACATGGTGTGGGTCCCGCAGACCTCCATGAGCCTCGGCGGGGCCGGCAGGCGCCGGGCCCTGGCCCCGATGTCGCCGAGCAGCCTGCGGATGGCCCGGGGATCTCTGAGTTCTTTCACCGGCGGTCAGGTGGACTCGGCCAGCTCGCGGAAAAGGCGGAGGGTCTCCCTGGCCTCTTTGGCGTCCAGGACGGAGATGGCGAACCCGGCGTGTATGATCACCCAGTCGCCGGCCTTGGCTTGCGGGACGAGCGAGAAATTGGCCTTGACCTCGGTTCCGAGGTAGTCGACAGCTCCCAGGCCCGACGCTTCGAGCCGGGTGATCTTGGCGGGGACGGCAAGGCACATATTTATTCGCTCCTGTTGACCAATTTACCAGAATTCGGCCCCCCGGTCCACCCCCGGCGAGGCGTTTTATTTCCGTGGTCCCCCATGTTATAATGTGAGGCCATGTCGAAGACCCTCGAAGAATATTACCGGCCGGGGACAGAGGAGCACGCCCTCCTCGAACAGGTCGACCTCGGCCGGCTTCCGGGCCACGTGGCCGTCATCATGGACGGCAACGGCCGTTGGGCCAAGAGCCGGGGCTTGGGCCGGGTCGAAGGCCACGTCGCCGGGTCCGAATCCGTCCACGAGATCGTCGAGGCCAGCGCCCGGCTGGGCATTCAATTCCTGACCCTGTTCGCTTTTTCCAGGGAGAACTGGAAAAGACCCCGGCAGGAGGTCGGCCGCCTCTGGCAGCTCCTCAAGGGTTTCCTGAAAAAGGAAGACAAGCTCCTCGTGGAGAACGACCTCCGGCTGCGGATCATCGGCCGGAAAGACGGGATCCCGGGGCCCGTTCTCAGGGAGTTGGAGAGGGTCGAGGACCTGACCAGGGGCAACGGCCGGATGACCGTTGTCGTCGCCCTCAATTACGGCGGCCGGGCCGAGCTCGTCGACGCCGCCCGGAGGATCCTGGAAGACAAACGGATGCGCCCCCGGGACCTCGACGAGGATGTTTTCGCCCGCTATCTGGACACGGCCGGCATCCCCGACCCCGATCTCCTCATCCGGACGAGCGGCGAGATGCGGGTGTCGAATTTCCTCCTCTGGCAGATCGCCTACACCGAGATCTGGGTGACCCCGGTCCTGTGGCCCGATTTCCGCCGCCGGCACCTCCTCCAGGCCGTCGTCGAATACCAGCAGAGGGACAGGAGGTTCGGGGACATCCGGCCCCGGAAAAAAAGGGCATGAATTGAGATGACATGAGCCTTCGTCAACGCACGCCCACCGCCGTGGTCCTGCTCGGGGCGACCTTCGCCGTCACCCAGTACGCCCCGGATTGGGGGTTCTTCCTGTTCGGGCAGGTGTTCATCCTGGCCGCCCTCCTGGAGCTCTACAAGCTCGCCGAGCGGGCGGGGCTCAAGCCCCAGCGGGCCCTGGGGATGGCCATGTCCTTCCTGGTCAGCCTGACATTCCTTTTTCGGGCCATCCCGCTCGAAGCCGCCATCTACGTCGGGCTTCTCGCCTCGGCCCTTTATTTCGTGATCTCCGTCAATACCACGGAAAAGCTGGCCCACTTTCCCGCCTCCTTCGCCGTGACGGTCTTGGGGATGCTCTACTTGGCCATTCCTCTCAGCTTCCTGGTCTGGGTGCGCATGGACTATGGCCCCTTTTACCTGTATTTTCTGGGCGGCGTGATCTTCCTTGGTGATACCGGGGCCTATTTCATCGGCAAGCCTTTCGGGCGGAGGAAGATGACCCCCATCGCCAGCCCCAACAAGACCTGGGAAGGGAGCGCCGGAGGGATCCTCTTCGCTCTGGGCGGGGCCGTCCTGGGCTGGTTCGTTCTGTCCTTGCCGGTCCCCCTCTGGCGGGCCCTTCTCTGCGGCCTGGTCGTCCATGCCGTGGCCCAGGTCAGCGACCCCCTGGAATCCCTCTTCAAGCGGGCCGCGGGGGTCAAGGACTCCTCGAACTTCTTCCCCGGCCACGGCGGCTTCCTCGACCGGATCGACAGCCTGATCCTGGCCGGGCCGCTGTTCTATTTCATCGTCAAATACTTCTGGAGATAGATGGGACGCCCGATGGTCCGCGGCCTCGCCATTCTCGGTTCGACGGGTTCCATAGGGACCAACGTCCTGGATGTCGTCGACCGGCTGCCCGGCCGCTTCCGGGTGGTCGCCCTGGCCGCCGGCTCCAATCTGCCGGTGCTGGCCGCTCAGATCGGGAAATACCGCCCGGACCTCGTCTCGGTCAAGAAGAGAAGCGACCTGGAAAGGCTTGGCCGCCTGTCCCGAAAATTCGGGACCAGGCTCGTTCACGGCCCCGACGGCCCTCTGGAAGTCGCTCGGGCCGCGGGGGCCGATATCGTCGTCTCGGCCATCACCGGCGTCGACGGCCTGGGGCCGACCCTCGAGGCCGTCCGGGCCGGCCGGCGCGTGGCCCTGGCCAACAAGGAATCGATGGTCGTCGGCGGCCCCTTCCTCAGACAGGAAGCGCGCCGTTCCGGGGCCGTCATCCTGCCCGTGGACAGCGAGCACAGCGGGGTTTTCCAGTGCCTGGCCCGGGAGCGCAGAAAACATGTCCGCAGGGTCATCCTGACGGCCTCGGGCGGGCCCTTTTTCCGGGCCCCGCTCAAGGAGCTCAAGGACAAGACGCTAGCGGAGGCCCTACGGCATCCCCGCTGGGTCATGGGCAAGAAGGTGACCGTCGACTCGGCGACGATGATGAACAAGGGCCTCGAGCTCATCGAGGCCCGCTGGCTGTTCGACCTCGAGCCCGGCAAGCTCGACGTCCTCATCCATCCCCAGAGCGCGGTCCATTCCCTGGTCGAGATGACGGACGGGTCCGTTCTGGCCCAGCTCAGCGCCACCGACATGCGCATCCCGATCCAATACGCTCTGACCTGGCCGGAAAGAGCGGATACGGCGCTTCCCCTTCTCGATCTCGGGCGGCTTGGCCGCCTGGAGTTCCACGAGGTCGACCCGCGCCGCTACCCGATGTTCGGGATGGCCCGTCACGCCCTGGAACGGGGGGGGAGTTTTCCGGTGGCCCTCAACGCCGCCAACGAAACGGCCGTGGAGGCCTTCCTCAGGAACAGGATCGCGTTCCGGGACCTGCCGGCCGTCGTCGGGGAGGTCATGGAAGCCCACCGGGAGACGCCCGTGGACTCCATCGCGGCGATCCACGAGATCGACAGGGAGGCCCGGCGTCTGGCCCGGCGTTCTCTCAAGCAGAGGTAGAAATATGACAACCGTTCTTGGCACGATCCTGGCCTTCATCTTCGTCTTCGGCATCCTGGTCTTCGTCCACGAATTCGGTCACTTCTTCATGGCCAAGCTCGTCGGCATCCGGGTCGAGGTCTTCTCCTTCGGCTACGGCAAGCGGCTCTTCGGCTTCCGGAAGGGCCAGACGGATTACCGGGTCAGCCTGATCCCCATGGGGGGGTACGTCAAGCTCCTGGGGGAGGGGATGTTCGAACCGGCCCGCGAGCTGGCCCCCGACGACATGATGGCCAAGCCCCGCTGGCAGAGGCTTCTGGTCATGGCCATGGGGTCGCTGATGAACATCGCCCTGGCCGTGGCCCTGGTCGCCGTCATCAACGGGATCGGTGTCCCGGTCGCGGAGTACCAGGACGAAAAGCCCGTCATCGGCTGGATCGAAGCGGATTCGCCGGCCGAACGGGCGGGGCTCCGGGTGGATGATGAGATCGTCAAGATCGGAGGCCGCCCGGTCCGGTCCTGGAACGACGTGGAGATCGCCGTCGGCTCCAAGCCGGACCGGCTGGTCCGGCTGGAGATCCTCAGGGACGGACAGCCGCTTGGGATCGATCTCCAGACCGAATCCGTCACCCGCTACCAGATGGGCTACGCCGGGTTCCGGGGCAAGATCCTGACCCAGATCCAGATGGTCATGACCAACTCCCCGGCCGAGAAAGCCGGTCTCGAGCCGGGAGACGTGATCCTGACGGTCGAGGGGCAGCCGGTCTATTATTACCAGTTCATCCAGGCCCTCGAGAAGAACCCGGAAAAGGAGCTTCAGTTCGAGATCGACCGGGGCGGACGGGTCCTGTCCCTGGCGGTCACGCCGCGGCGGGAAGGGAACGTGGGCAAGATCGGCATCGTCCAGGTCCCCAAGTCCGTCGTCAGGAAATACGGCTTTTTCCCGGCCATCGGGCACAGCGTCCGGGAGAACCTGAAGAACGTGTTCCTGGTCATCCGGTTCCTCAAGGACCTGTTCACCGGCGAGGCCTCGACGCGCCAGCTCGGCGGCCCCCTCGAGATCGCCAACTTCTCCTACGCCGCTTTCAGGATGGGCTGGATCCCCCTGATGAGCTGGATCGCCATCATCAGCCTCCAGCTGGGGATCCTCAACCTCTTCCCCATACCGGTCTTCGACGGCGGTCATATCTTTGTCCTCCTCGTCGAATCCCTGTTCCGCCGCGATCTCGGGCCGAAGGCCCGGACGGTCTGGATGCAGATCGGTTTCGTCATCTTCGTCGCCCTGATCGTCTTCGTCATCCTCAACGACATCGTCAAGAGGCTGCCCAACGGATGGAGCAGCCTGATACCCTTTTAGAGGGAGGGACCGGATGTTCCCGCGCCGCAAGACACGTCCAGTCAGGATCGGCGGCGTCGCCGTCGGCGGCGGCGCGCCCGTCGTCGTTCAGTCCATGACCAAGACCGACACACGTGACGTCGCCGCCACGGTCGCCCAGGTCCGGCGGCTGGAGAGGGCGGGCGCGGAGATCGTCCGTATGGCCGTCCCGGACCGGGCCGCGGCCAAGGCCTTCGGCGAGATCAAGAAGAAGACCGGGGTCCCGCTCGTCGCCGACATCCACTTCGACCACCGTTTGGCCCTGGCCGCCCTCGAAGCCGGGGCCGACGGGCTGCGCATCAACCCCGGCAACATCGGCTCCCGGGAGAAGGTCAGCGCGGTCGTCCGGGCGGCGGGGGAGAAGGGCGTTCCCATCCGCATCGGGGTCAACTCCGGATCGCTCGAGAAGGACATCCTGGCGCGGTGCGGGGGGGTGACCGCCGAGGCCATGGTCGAAAGCGCCCTCCGGCATATCCGGATGCTCGAGGATCTCGATTTCCGGCTGATCAAGGTCTCGCTCAAGGCCTCCGACGTTCCCCGGACGCTCCAGGCTTACCGGCTCCTGGCCAAGGAGGTCGACTATCCGTTCCATGCGGGGATCACCGAGGCCGGCCGGCTGCTGGCCGGCAGCGTCCGGTCGTCGGTCGGACTCGGGCTCCTTCTCGGCGAGGGGCTGGCCGACACCATCCGCGTTTCGCTGACCGCGCCGCCCGAGCGAGAGGTCCAGGTCGGCTGGCGGATCCTCGAAAGCATGGGACTACGGGCCCGGGGGGTCAGGCTGGTTTCGTGCCCGACATGCGGCCGCTCGCAGGCGGATGTGATGAGGATCGCGGGCCGCGTGGAAAAGGCGGTGGCGGGCCTCCGGACCCCGATGACCGTCGCCGTCATGGGCTGCGCCGTCAACGGGCCCGGAGAGGCCCGGGAGGCGGACATCGGCCTGGCCTGCGGCCGGGCGAACGGCGTCATCTTCAAGCGGGGCAAGGTCCTGCGGCGCGTCTCCGGCCAGGGGATGGTCGACGAGTTCATCGCCGAGGTCCTCAAGGCCGCCTCAAAAGTCTGAATGGGGACACGTACCTCCGGTACATGTCCCCGGTTGAGCAAAAAAAAGGGGGAAGGAAGCTTCTGACGCTTCCTTCCCCCGTTCGTGTCTCGAACGCTTGGACCAAGACGCGCGGGTTCAGCCCGGCGCGCTCAGTCGAGTCTTTCCGTCTTCTTCTCGGTGATGATCCCGATGACCTCGATGCCGGCGCCGCGGATGATGTCGATGAGGTCCACGATATTGCCGTACTCGAGATCCTGGTCGGCCTTGAGA
>JAWOHF010000175.1:0-5784 GCA_046496285.1 Candidatus Aminicenantota bacterium | reverse complement strand
GGTCGAAGATCTCCTCCACCCGTTCCGGCGGGCATTTGCCGCGCCCGACCTCGATCAGGGTCCCGACGATCGTCCGGACCATGTAGCGGAGGAAGCCTTCGGCCTCGATCGTGTAGACGATCTCGCCGCCCGTTTTGCGCAGCTCCGACCGCCGGACGGTCCGGATGGGCGTGCGGTCGCGGTTCGAGGAGAAACCCGTGAAATCCCCCGTCCGGGCGACGAGGCGGGCGGCCTCCCGCATGGCCCGGAGGTTGAGAGGCCAGGGGTGGTGGAGCGCGTAGCGCCTGTCGAAGGGGCTGATCTGCGGAGCGTGGACGATCCGGTAGCGGTAGACTTTGGAGCGGGCCGACTTGCGGGCATGGAAGTCCGGCGCCGCTTGTTCGAGCGACAGGATGCGGACGTCCTCGGGCAGGACGGCGTTGAGGGCCCGGAAGAGGTCGGCGTCGGCCAGACTGATCGCTCCCCGGAAACCGGCCGCCTGGGCCAGAGCGTGGACGCCCGCGTCCGTGCGCCCGGCGCCGTGGACCGTGATCCTCTTCTGCGTGATCTTATGAAGGGCGGCTTCGACCACACCCTGGACCGTCCGGCCGTCGGGCTGGCGCTGCCAGCCGCGGAAGTCCGTGCCGTCGTAGCTGAGGGTGATCCGGTAGCTCTTCATGGGAGCGCCGGCACCTCGAGGACCAGCCGGACGGCCTCGTCGGGGCTCTCGGCGGCCATGACCCCGCGGATCTCCCAGGTGCCGAGACCGACCACTCTTTTCCCATAGATAAGGGCGTAGGCGATCTCCGACAGCGTCCCGTACTCGCCGTCCACGGCGACGACCGCGTCGGCGTTCATGACGACGAGAGAATTCCGGGTGTAGCCGAGGCCCGTCGCGACCGGGACGTCGATCGAAGGGTTGGCGTCGGACGGGTTGTTCCCGGGCAGGATGCCGATGGTCAGGCCGCCCTCTTCGTGGGCCCCGAGGGCGGCCGCTTCCATGACCCCGCCGAGCCCGCCGCAGACGAGGACCGCGCCGGCCCGGGCGATGAGCCGGCCGACCTCGCGGGCCTCTTCCAGGGCTTTGCGGCCGGGGCGGCTGCCGCCGATCACGGCCACGCGTTTCCTGGCCCGAATGTCCTTCATGGAGGTTCCTTTCTTCCCCCGCTCCAGGGCTCATTGTATCATACCCCGAATTTGCCGATAGGACGAAATTCGGTTCATAAAGGCGGAATTGACTTCGAAGACCGGGTGTGTTAATGAAAATAGGAAAATAAGGGTTGCCAGGGACATGCCGCTCGTCAATCACGCCACCAAGTCGATGGCCATCAAGATCGTCTACTACGGTCCCGGCCTGAGCGGCAAGACGACCAATCTCCGCTACATCTACTTCAAGCTCGAACCGGCCTACCGGGGCGAGCTCGTCTGCCTGGAGACCGAGGCCGAGCGGACCTACTTTTTCGACCTTCTGCCCATCCGGGCCGGCCTGATCGGGGATTTCACGGTCCACTTCCAGCTGATGACGGTCCCCGGCCAGGTTTTCTACGAAGCCTCGCGCAAGAGCGTCCTGCGCGGCACGGACGGGCTGGTCTTCGTCGCCGACTCCCAGATCCCGCTCCTCGACGCCAACCTGGAGTGCTTCGACGGCCTGCGCCGCAACTGCCTCCAGCACGACATCGACCTCAACAGGGTCCCGCTCGTCTTCCAGTACAACAAGCGGGACCTGCCCTACCTCATCCCCGTGGAAACCTTCAACAACCTCCTCAACCCCCGCAAGTGCCCCTGGGTGGAGGCCGTGGCCATCAACGGCGTCGGCGTTTTTGAGACCCTGCGCGAGATCTCCAAGCTGACCGTGCCCGTCGTCAGGGAGAAGGTCTTCGGACAGGGGTCACAGGAGGGCCGCCGCGAGACGGGGCTTTCCGAACAGGGCCTCGCTCCGCCCGGCAAGCCATCCGAAGCGGAGGAGCTCGATTTCATCCCCCCGGACCGGGCGGCGCCCTTCCAGGTCACCAAGGTCCGCCTCAAGTCGATAAGGGAGATAGAGGACGAGCTCGAGAAGCTGTCCAAGGAGTTCGTCGAGAAGGAAAAGTAGCCCGGCCGGCAGGAGGGATCAGTCCGGGTTCTTGCGCAGACCGGCCAGGCGCATCGTGTCCAGGGCGATCATCTTCTCCTCGTTGGTGGGTACGACCAGCACGGCCGTCCGGCCACCCGGCCGGCCGATGATCGCCTCCCTGCCCCGCGTCAGGTCGTTCGCGGCCGGATCCAAGTCGATGCCCAGGAAATCCAGGCCGGCGCAGACGAGGCCGCGGCTCTCGGGGCTGTTCTCGCCGATGCCGGCCGTGAAGACCAGGGCGTCGATGCCGCCCATGGCCGCGGCGTAGGCCCCGACATACTTCTTGACCATGTAGGCGAACATCTCCATGGCCAGCCGGCAGCGCTCGTCGCCCGCCCGCGCCCGCTCTTCGATGACCCGCATGTCGTTGCTGACGCCCGAGACGCCCAGCAATCCGCTCTCTTTGTAAAGGACGTTCTCGATCGCCTCGGGGCTCATCCCCAGCCGGCGGTAAAGGTAGAAGATCAGCCCCGGGTCGATGTCGCCCGAGCGGGTGCCCATCATGACCCCCGAAAAAGTGGCGAAGCCGATGCTCGTATCGACCGACCGGCCTTCTTTGACGGCGGTCATGGTCACCCCGTTCCCCAGGTGGCAGACGACGGTCTTCAGCTCGGACGCGGAGCGCCCCAGCATCTCGGCGGCCCGCTGGCTGACGTACCGGCAGGAGGTGCCGTGGAAGCCGTACCGGCGTATGCGGTGCTTCAGGTAGTAATCGTAGGGAAGGGGATAGACGTAGGCCTTGGGCGGCATGGTCTGATGGAAGGAGGTGTCGAAGGCCGCGATGTGCGGGACGCCGGGCAGCAGGGCCCGGGCTTCGCGGATGCCGACGAGGTTGGGGGGATTGTGGAGCGGGGCCAGCGGCGCGAGCTCCTCGAGCTTTTCGACGACCTCGTCGGTGATCAGGGTCGACTCGAAGAAGAGATCGCCGCCGTGGACCGCCCGGTGTCCGACGGCTTCGATCTCCGCGAGGCCGCGGATGGCCCCGTGTTCGGGGTGGAGCAGGAGCTCGACGGCCGCTTCGAAGGCCTGGTGATGGGAGGGGACGGGCCGTTCCTGCCGGAACCGGCGGCCACGGGCCTCGTGCTCCACGGTGGAGCCGGGCTCCCCGATCCGGCTGACCATCCCTTTGGCGACCACCTCGCGGACGTCGGTCGTGAAAAGCTGATACTTGATGGTCGAGCTTCCGCAGTTGATGGTCAGGATCACTTCAGGGATTTTATACACTTTTTCGGGCCCTGAGACAATCGGCGGTCCCCGGCGTCTTTACTTATATAAGGAAGGGCCCCGTGCTGTTCAAGATCTCGAGCGCCGCCCTCTTCGGGATCGAGGCCTATCCCGTCGAGGTCGAGGTGGACATCTCCCTGGGTTTCCCCAATTTCGTCACCGTCGGACTGCCCGACGCGTCCGTCCGGGAGAGCAAGGAGCGGGTCCGGGCGGCCCTCAAGAACTGCGGCTACGACCTGGAGTCGAGGCGGGTGACCATCAACCTGGCCCCGGCCGACAGGAAAAAGGAGGGCTCGGCCTTCGACCTGCCCATCGCTCTCGGGTTCCTGGCCTACATGGAGGTCGTCCCGGCCGCCGGGCTGTGCGAGCATCTCTTCGCCGGCGAGCTGGCTCTCGACGGCCGCCTGAAACCCATCCGGGGGGCCCTGCCCATCGCCCTGATGGCCAAGGACAGGGGGTTCCGGGGGCTCGTCCTGCCCAAGGCCAACGCCAAGGAGGCCGGGCTCGTCCGCGGCCTCGATGTCTACGGGCTGTCCGATATCGTTCAAGTCGTCCAGCTGCTCCGGTCGCCGGGCGAGATCGCGCCGAGCCGGTTCGATCCGGCCGAGCTCGCCGGGCCTATCCCAAATCCGGTGGATTTTGAGGAGGTCAAGGGCCAGCAGCACATCAAGCGGGCCCTCGAGGTGGCCGCGGCCGGGGCCCACAACGTCCTGCTCGTCGGGCCGCCCGGGGCCGGCAAGACCATGCTCGCCCGCCGCCTGCCCTCCATCCTCCCCGAAATGTCCTATGAGGAGATGATCGAGGTCACCCGCGTCTACAGCGCGGCCGGGTTCTTGGCGGGTTCAGGGACGGTCGGCACGAGGCCCTTCCGCTCTCCCCACCACACGGTGACGGACGCCGGGCTGGTCGGCGGCGGCCTAGTCCCCAGGCCGGGCGAGGTCAGCCTGGCCCACTACGGGATCCTGTTCCTTGACGAGCTCCCGGAGTTCAAGCGGCGGGTCCTCGAGGACCTCCGGCAGCCCCTCGAGGACGGCCGGATCACGGTCTCGCGCTTCGGCTATTCCGTCTCCTTCCCGGCCGCGTTCATGCTCGTCGCGGCCATGAACCCCTGCGCCGACGTCCGCCGGGGGCTGGCCTCGAAAGGGGCGGACTGCACGGACAGCGAAAAGGCCAGGTACTATTCCAAGATCTCCGGGCCCCTGCTCGACCGGATCGACATCCAAGTCGAGGTCCCCGAGGTCCCGTTCCGGGACATCGTCTCCAAGAAACCGGGGGAAAGCTCGGCGGCCATCCGGGCCCGGGTGACCCGGGCCCGGGACAGGCAGACGGCCCGGTTCGAGGGGCGGAGCATCCACGCCAACGCCCAGATGAAGCCGAGGGAGGTAAGGCAGCTCTGCCCCATCCCGGCCGAGGCCGAGTCGCTCCTGGAAATGGCCGTGACCAAGCTGGGCTTCAGCGCCCGGGCCTACGACCGGGTCCTCAAGGTCGCCCGGACGATCGCCGACCTCGACGGGAGCGACGGCATCGGGACGACCCACGTCTCCGAGGCCATCCAGTACCGGATGATGGACCGGTTGCGCTGAGGCTCGCCGGCGATTGCCCTTTTCCCCGAGCCTTGATAGAATCCCACGGGTCCCGAGCGCACCGGGTTACCCGCCAGGGACGATCGCCCCAAGGACAGGAGTGAACGCCGATGGACCGAGCCCCCGACAGCCCTCCCCCCGCCGACAAGACCAAGATCGGCCTGCCCCGTGTCCTGGGTCTGTGGGACGTCGTCATGATCGTCATCGGCGGCGTCATCGGCTCGGGGATCTTCCTGTCGCCGTCGGAGATCGCCGCGGTCCTGCCGTCGCCGCTCCTGATGCTCGCGGCCTGGGTCGTGGGCGGCCTGTTCAGCTTCTTCGGGGCCCTGGCTTTCGCCGAGCTCGGGGCGGCCATGCCCCATGCCGGCGGCGTCTACGTCTATCTCCGGGAGGCCTACGGCCCGCTCCTCTCGTTCCTCTTCGGATGGACGCTCTTTCTGGTCATCGACTCCGGGGCCGTCGCGACCCTGGCCGTGGCCTTCTCGCACAACATCCTGCCGCGCTTCGTCGATATGACGGGTCTCGAGAAAAAGCTCGTCGCCGCGGGGTTCGTCGCTTTCCTGGCGGCCGTCAATTACGTCGGCGTGCGCTGGGGCTCCCGGCTCCAGAACCTTTTGACCTACGTCAAGACGGCGGCCGTCGGCCTGATCGTCGTCGCCGTCTTTTTTTTCGCCAAGGGCCAGGGCGACCCGGTGAATTTCATCGAGCCTTCGCCGGGGCCGTTCAACCTCGGCCTTTTCGGGGCCTTCGGGGTCGGGCTGATCGCCTCTCTCTGGGCCTATAAGGGCTGGGAATCGGCGACCTACAGCGCGGGGGAGGTCAAGGACCCCCGCCGCAACCTGCCCCTGGGCATCCTCATCGGGACGTTCTCGATCATCGTCATCT
>JAWOHF010000059.1:0-4551 GCA_046496285.1 Candidatus Aminicenantota bacterium | reverse complement strand
AGAAGAAGGGGTGTGCCTTGGCTGCTGCTACTGATTGATAATAAAGCACTAACGCCAATCGCCAATCAATGCCAGGTGGCAAAATCGGCTTTTTCGGGGCCGAAAACGCGGCTCTTTGTGCTCTACAAAGAGGCTTCATTCGTCTCAGGCTTGATCTCGTGATGGGCATCGTTCATTCGGGTCCCCCGCTGGCCTTGCCGCCGCCGGAGAGGATGGTGTAATGTGATGACGTTGGCGTCAATTCCTTCATCTGCTGAGGTGACGATGAAAAGACCGATCCTTGTATCACTCCATATTTTGGGCGTGTTGGGCGTGGCGGCCGCGGTCTTCCTGTCTGCCCAGAGCACGGCCCCCGACCCTGCGATCGCCCCGCCCCCTTCCGGCGGAATCCCGGCGGTCTCGAGCGAGCTCATCCCTCTGATCGAGCGCTTCTCCGCCGACCTGCGCTCCTTCGACCGGCATTACGACATCCGCTTCGCTCCCGAGCGCTTCGCGCGCTATGAGACCTTCTACCGGGAATGGCTCGGGCTGCTGAAGAGCCGCGATTTCGAAAAGCTGGGCATCGACGGCCGCGTCGACTATCTGCTTTTCAGGAACCTCCTCGACCGCGAGCTGGCCGCCCTCGCGAAAGACAAGAGCGAAACCGCGAAAGCCCTCTCCTTCCTGCCCTTCGCCGACAACATCATCGCCCTCTCCGGCGACCTGAAACGGATGAAGTGGATCGAGCCGAAAGCCGCGGCCGCCGAGCTGGACGCCGTCCGGGCGCTCGCCTCTCGAGCCGAACAGGCCCTCGCGAAGAGCTCGAAGGTTGACCTCGACGCGCTCCGCCGGGCCGCCGCCATGACCGCCGACCTGCGCCGCGCCCTCCAAGGCTGGTTCGGCTTCTACAACGGCTATGATCCGCTCTTCACCTGGTGGGCGGCCGAGACCTATCGGGCCACCGACAAGGCCCTCGAGTCCTTCGGCGCCGCCCTTCGCCGCACGACCGGCGAAAGCCCCGACGGCGGGGCCGTTTACGCTATCCAGTCCCCCGTCGGCCGCGCCGTCCTCCTCGACGAGCTGGCCTTCGAGTTCATCCCCTACACGCCCGAAGAGATCCTGGCCATCGGTTGGAAGGAGCTCGAATGGTGCGAGGCCCAGCGCCTGGCCGCCGCCCGCGAGATGGGCCAAGGCGACGACTGGCGCGCGGCCATGGACCGAGTCAAGGGCGCCCACGTCGGCCCCGGCGAACAGCCCGAGCTTATCCGCCGGCTCGCCTTCGAGGCCATCGACTTCCTGGAGAAGCACGACGCCGTGACCATCCCGCCCATGGTCAAGGAGCTCATCCGCATGGAGATGATGCCGCTCGTCCGCCAGCAGACCACCCCGTTCTTCACCGGCGGCGAGGTCATCAGCGTGGCCTATCCGGCCGACAGCGTGCCGTTCGAGCGCAAGCTCCAGACCATGCGCGGCAACAACCCTCACTTCTCGCGGGCCGTCGTCCATCACGAGCTCGTCCCGGGCCACAACCTCCAGGGCTTCATGGCCGCCCGCCACCGCGCCTACCGCCGCCCCTTCCAGACGAGCTTCTACGGCGAGGGCTGGCCTCTCTACTGGGAGATGCGGCTCTGGGACATGGGTTTCGCGCAGTCGCCCGAGGACCGCATCGGCATGCTCTTCTGGCGCATGCACCGCTGCGCCCGGATCATCTTCTCGATGAGCTATCACCTCGGGCGGATGAGCGTCGACGAAGCCGTCGATCTGCTCGTCGACCGCGTCGGCCACGAGCGGGCCCTGGCCGAGGTCGAGGTCAAGGCCCATCTAAGCGGCCGCGCCTACGGCGGGCGCCCCCTGGCCCAGATCTCTTACCTGACGGGCGGTTTGCAGCTCCGCGCCCTGTCGCGCGAGCTCGTCGATACGGGCAAGATGACCGCCAAAGAATTCCACGACGCCGTTCTGCGCGAGAACAGCATCCCCATCGAGCTCCTGCGGGCCAAGCTGACCGGCCAGAGGATCGCCCCCGACTACAAGCCCGCCTGGAAATTCTACGCCGCCCCGGAGAAATGATCATGCCCATGAACCGCCGCGACGTGTTGAAATCCCTCGGTGCGACGGCCGGGGCCCTGGCCGCCTGCCGCCTTATACGTGCCCAGGAGGGCCAACCCCACCCCCTGGGGAGCCCGGCCCCCTTCGCGTGGCGAAAGCCCGGCCGGCCTGTCACCGCGGCCATCATGGGCGCCGGAGGCCGGGGCCGGACCTATGCCGCCTACGCCCAGGCCTTCCCCGACGAGCTGAAGATCGTCGGCGTGGCCGAGCCCATCCCGTATCGCAACGACTACCTAGCCGGCATCCACGGCATTCCCGCCGCGCGCCGCTGGGACACATGGGAACGGGCCTTCGAGGTCCCCAAGTTCTGCGACGCGATCATCATCACCACCCCCGACCATCTCCATTACGGGCCGGCCATGGCCGCGCTCGACAAGGGCTACCATCTGCTCCTGGAGAAGGCCATCGCCCAGTCGTGGGCCGAGTGCCGCGACATCCTGGCCCTGGCCCGAAAGGAACGGGCCATCGTCGGCATCTGCCACGTGCTCCGCTACACCCCCTACTTCCGGATGATGGAGCACGTCGTCCGCTCGGGGCGCATCGGCGAGGTCGTCAGCATCCAGCAGCTCGAGCCGGTCGAGCACATCCACATGTCGCATTCCTTTGTCCGCGGCAACTGGCGCAACAGCCGCGAGTCCAACCCCATACTCCTGTCGAAGAGCTGCCACGACCTCGACATTCTGCGATGGATCGCGGGGCGGGCCTGCACCAAGGTCCAGTCGTTCGGCGGCCTGCGGCTGTTCCGCGAGGAAATGGCCCCGCCCGGGGCCCCGGCGCGCTGCGCCGACGGCTGTCCGGTCGAGCCGTCGTGCCCCTTCTCGGCCCTCGAGATCTACCTGCGCCGCAAAAGCTGGCTCGGCCACAAGGACACGCCCGGCGACGACGATGCCTCGATCATCGAGTGGCTCGGACGGACCAACTACGGCCGTTGCGTTTTCCGCTGCGACAACGACGTCGCCGACCACCAGGTGGTCAACTTCGAGTTCGGCCCGATCACCGCGGCTTTCTCGATGGAAGGGCTGACCTCCTACGGCGGCCGGCGGACGCGCATCACGGGCACCCGGGGCGACATCGTCGGCGATGAAAGCGAGCTCCAGGTGTTCGACTTCCACGCGCGCGAGCGCTTCGTCTGGACCGTCCGCGACCACGGCCGCGCCGACTCGGGACACGGCGGCGGCGACAACGGCCTAGTCCGCGACTGGGTCCAGGCCGTCAGCCGCGCCGACGAGAGCCTGCTCGTGACGACCCTCGAGGCCTCCATGGAAAGCCACCTCATCGGCTTCGCCGCCGAGGAGAGCCGGCTCGCGGGGGGGTCCCTGAAGACGATCGACCCCGTGGCCCTGGAGCTTGCGGGCCGATGAACGGCTGCGAGCGAATCCGGGCCGCCCTCCGCGGCGAGCCGCACGACCGGGTCCCGGTCATGCTCCACAATTTCCTGATGGCCGCGCGGGAGGCAGGTTTTACCCAGCGCCGGTTCCGCGAGGACCCGGCGGCGATCGCTGCGAGCTTCATCCGGGCCGTCGAGACTTACGGCTACGACGGGATCCTCGTCGACGTCGACACGGTGACCCTTGCCGAGGCCCTGGGCGTCGAGGTCGACCGCCCCGAGGACCAGCCGGCGCGCTGGACGGGGCCGGCGATCGCGAGCCTGGCCGAAGCGAGGGACCTCGCGCCCGTCGACATTGGCGCCCATCCGCGCGTCCAGGTCTGGCTCGAAGCGGTGCGCCTGCTCAAAGCCCACTTCCGCGGTCAGGTCCTCGTGCGCGGCAACTGCGACCAGGCGCCTTTCTCGCTGGCCTCGATGATGCGCGGCCCGGTCGAGTGGATGATGGACCTGGTCGACGAGCGGAACCGCGACGACGCCCGTGTCTTGCTCAACTATTGCGCCGAGGCCGGGGCGGCGTTCATCCGGCTGATGGCCGCGGCCGGGGCCGACATGGTCTCGAACGGCGACAGCCCGGCCGGCCCGGACCTCGTCTCGCCGGCCTTCTACCGGGCCTTCGCCCAGCCCTACGAGCGGCGGCTGGTGGAGGAAGCCCACGCCGTGGGCCTGCCCTACGTCCTGCACATCTGCGGCGACACGACGCTGATCCTCGAGGACATGCTCGAGACCGGGGCCGACGCCCTAGAGCTGGACTACAAGACGGACGCCGTCGCGGCCCGCGACGCCATGACGGGCCGGGCGACATTCATCGGCAACATCGACCCGTCCGGGGTCCTGGCCTTGGGGACGCCCGAGCTCGTCGAGCGCCGGACGCGGGAGCTCCTCGAGATATTCGCCGGCGTCCCCCGGTTCATCCTCAACGCCGGCTGCGCCATCCCCGCCGAAACGCCCCAGGCCAACCTGCGGGCGATGATCGGCGCCTTGGCTGTTGTTACCGATTGATAATAAAAAAAATAAAAAAAATCCCCAATCAAAGCCAACCGGATTAATCGAGCTTTTCGGGGGTAAAATGTGCCTGTTTT
>JAWOHF010000336.1:0-9883 GCA_046496285.1 Candidatus Aminicenantota bacterium | reverse complement strand
CAAGGACGAGGCCCTGGCCTTGATGCGCGAGTGCGAGGACGAGGGGCTCTGTCACACGGTCTGGTCATTCGTGACGCCGTTCATCGGCGGCATCTGCAATTGTTCCCTTCCGGGCTGCATGGCCATGCGGACAAGCCTCGTGCACAAGACTCCGGTCATGTTCCGCGCCGAATACGTGGCCGTAGTCGACGTGGGCAAGTGCGTCGGCTGTGGCGAGTGCGTCAAGATCTGCCCGTTCGAAGCCTATCTTCCCTACAAACGCAAGGCCAAGGCCCGCGTCGATCCGCTGAATTGTTACGGCTGCGGCATCTGCCGCAACGCCTGCCCGACTGGGGCCATCACCCTCGTCGACCGCGCTTCCATCCCCGAGGCCGCTAACCTCTGGCTTTGATACGCCTTGGCTGTTGTATCTTATACAAATCAAAATAATTAGATTAAAATCACCCCCTCTTTTTAGGCAATAGTCGGGTTTTTGCGTATTAGAAAGTGGCGAAAAAGCGGACCCTGGCCTGCCTAAAAACTCAAAGAAAAAGTCGGGCTTTTTTGCCATAAAAAAGGGGGAAAATAGCCAAAAGAAGGGCTGAAAATACTTTTAACTTATTTGTTATTTATGAATTGTAACAGCCAAGGCGCTATTTAATCCAGTTCTCGATGAACTTTTTGGGGCCGCCCTCGTGCTCCTCGACCAGGGCCTGGAAGATGGCCCGCATGTGCTCGTAGGGCAGGGTCCCGATGATCATCCGGTTGTTGATGATCATGGTCGGCGTCGAGCGGATTCCGTGGCTGAACTTCTCCGAGGTCTTCTCGTACTCGGTCCCGGTGTCGACGATCCTCTTGACGAGCTCGCGCAACGCCGGGTCGTCCGCCGCGCCCGCGGTGCCGTATTTCTTCGCCAAATTAGCCTTCCACTCGGGATCCCGCCGCGATCCGAACGTGGCCCAGATCTCATCGTGGATCTCGGCGAAACGCTCCGGCGCGCCGGCCGCGATGTAGGTCAGCTCACACGCTCCCGGATGCAGATTGGCCTTCTCGGGCACGACCGCGTTGCAGGCGCCGTCGAGAGGAAAGAACTGGATGGCGACGTTGATCTTCCCGGCGAACTCCCGCTTGAGCTTGTCGAGCTGCTGGCTCAGGTAGAGGCAGTCGGGGCAGAGGAAATCGGTGTATTCGATGACCTGGATGGCCGCGTCCTCGAATTTCTCGGTGGACTTCACCGACCAGTACGGCGATAGGAAACTGGGGCTGGCGACCTTGGGCAGCTCGAAGAACTGCCGGACGATGTTGATCGACGTCCCCGCCTGGGCTTCCTTTCGGGCGTTATGATACTCGATCATGCCGCAGGCCCCGGCCAGGGCGACGAGGGCGAAGACGACCAGGAGCTTGAAAGACGGCTGCACCCAGCTGCGGACGGGGTTCTTCATCTCGCGGTCGATGCCGTAGATCGCGAAGAGGACGAAGTTCAGCGCGGAGAACAAATAGAAGCCCGTGCAGAGCAGGCACAGGCTGCCGAGAATAATGACGGCATAGCCGAACAAGCCGATGACGCCGAGAAGATTGAGAAGCGAGAGCGACTTGTTGGTCCGCTCGAAAGCCTCCGACGGGAAGACCGTCCCGAGCACGATGAGCGCGCCCATGAACATCCCGAAATAGCCGAGCGGGACACCCATGACCTGCGAGATGACCGAAAACGCCGAGCTGTCGCAGTTGAAGAAGGCGCTGAGGTCGCAGAACGAGCCTTCCCAGATCGTCCGGGGATAGTTGGCCCGGAAGAAGTGGTCGATGGTCATGTACGAGGCTGCGATCATCCCCGCGCCCGAAAGGAAGCTCAAGATGCGGCGGGGCTTCAGCCCGCTCAGGGTCAGTGTCGGCCTGCTATCCATGCGCTCTCTCCTCGATCCGTGCGATACATGGGGACACATACCGCCGGTACATGTCCCCGGTCCGAGTCTCCCGCATTACGCATTATAAAAGGTTCCGAGCGGAGGCGCAAACCGTCGTCCGCCATTTGTTAGTTCTTCTCCTATTTCTGGAAATATCTTTCGGCAAAACACCCTAGTAGATCCTCGGAGATAGGAGAAGAACCTTTTTGTTTGCGGCCAAAAGCGTTATAGTTAGCGCCTGCGGGCCGACGCCCGGGCCCCGATTCCTGCCGATGAGGAGGGAAAACATGAAGAGCCACCGGCTAAGAATACTTGGGGACACGTACCGAAAGCCCATGTCCCCGAATTTAGGCCCCGGAGCGCCGGAAGGAGTCAGATATTCAATAAAGCGTCACCTCATCAGGGGCTCGGCCCTCGCCCTCGCCCTGGCCATCATCCTCGCCCCGGCCGCCACGCCGGCCCGCGCCGCGCAAAAAGTTCCCATCTCCTTCGACGCTTTCCACGGCTTCACGCAGATCACGAAGTATCTCAAGGACGTGGCCGCCGCCCACCCGGACATCACGGCGCTCGTCGAGATCGGCCGCAGCACCATGAACCGGCCCATCCACGTCCTCATCATCTCCAACATGAGGACGGGCACGACCGTCGACGCCCATGTCGCCCTTCGCAACCCGCGCGCCGAGGGCGTCAAGAACGTCGAGCCCATGAAACCCTACATGGGCAAGCCCGGCCACTGGATCTGCGGCTCGACCCACGGCAACGAATTCACCGGCACCGAGGTCTGCCTCTACACGATCGACAAGCTCGTCTCGGGCTACGGCGCGGACAAGGACATCACCGCCCTCGTCGACCGCAAGACGTTCTACATCTGCCCCGTCGTCAACCCCGACGGCGTCTTCAACAGCGTCGAGCGCGGCGTCTCCCAGCGCCAGAACAGCATGCTCCGGGACGACGACGGCGACGGCCGCGTCAACGAGGACGGCCCGGACGACCTCGACGGCGACGGCTTCATCACCCAGTTCCGCTGGCGCGACGCCAAGGGCGCCTTCGTCGTCGACGACGCCGACCCCCGGCTCATGGTCCGCGTCGCCCCCAACGACCAGACCGCCAAGGAGCGCTGGTCGGTCATCGTCGAGGACAAGGACAACGACGGCGACGGCCGCCGCGGCGAGGACCCCGAGGCGGGCATCGACCTCAACCGCAACTTCCCGGAGGGCTGGTGGAACGACCAGGGCTTCGCCGGCGGCTCGGGCGACTATCCGACCTCGGCGCCCGAATCGCGGGCCGTCGCCGAGTTCTTCCATACCCACACCAACATCCTCATGGCCCAGTTCTACCACACCTCGGGCGGCTTCACCTTCCGGCCGCTCGGCACGGCCCCCCACTCGCGGCTCCACCCGCGCGACGTGGCCGTCTTCGACTTCGTCATGGGCAAGCGCTACCTCGAGATCATTGGCGAGGAGGTGCCTGCCGCCTGGAAAGACCCGGCCTCGATCCCCGCCCTCCGTGAGGAGCTCCGCAAGACATCCAAGAACAAGTACGCCGTCGAGCGCGGCTACGAGCTGCCCCGCGGCTGGCGGGTGAGCTACGACGAAGTCAACGACCGGCGCTACGGCTTCGGGATGACCAGCGATTGGGACTACCTCCAGCTCGGCGTCTGGTCCATCACGACCGAGCTCTGGAACCCGGCCAACGACATCCCCGGCTTCCCGGCCGTCGAACAGGGCGGGAGCCAAGCCGAGGCCCGCCTCCGCACGCAGCGCGCCCTGCTCAAGTGGCAGGACGAAAAATTCGGCGGCAAGCTGTTCGTCCCCTGGAAGAAATTCAAGCACCCGGAGCTCGGCGAGGGCGAGATCGGCGGCTGGATCCCGCTGTACACGTCGAACGCCTGGCCGGGCGAGCCGCTGCTCAACGTCTGCGACCGGCACTTCCGGTTCGAGATGTTCCGGGCCGGCCTGATGCCCGACATCGTCATCACCGAGGCCAAAGCCCGGGTGGTCCAGGCGGCTTCGGGCGCGAACAAGCTCCGGGTCATCGAGGTCACGGCCTCGATCGAGAACAAAGGCCCCCTGGCCACCCATACCGCCCGGGGCGCGGCCATCCGCGGCAATCGCGAGGATGTCGCCTGGCTCGTCGCCGACCGCGACAAGGTCAAGTTCCTGCAGGGCACGGCCTATCAGCGGCTGGGGACGATCGACGGGGCGATGAGGGTCCCGGGCTCGGGAGGAGGAGGCAGCGGAGGAGGTCCGCGGGCCGGGGGTCCGCAATCTCCGCCCGAAGACCCGCTCTATCCGGCCGCCCCCGCCCAGAGGCGGTTCGGCGGCGGGGCCGCCCCGGCCGAGGTCAAACAGGGCGGCGCGCGCCGCGAAGTCCGCTGGCTCATCGCGGTCGAAGGCGACTCGCCGCTCAAGGTCGTGGTCTCGTCCCAGAAGGGCGGCACCGCGGTCCGCGACATCAAGGTCCAGTAGGGAGGCGGCCATGAACGCGAAAAAGATCATCACGGCGCTTATCGTCATCGTCATCGCCCTGGCTTCGGCCGCCCCGGCCCTGGCCCAGGCCAAGCTCCAGAAAAGCCCGGGCGGCTACCACGGCGAGCTCGATTTCCCGATCAGCTGGAAGCGCTACTACGGCTACGCGGAGTGGACCGGGATCATGCGCGACCTGCAGAAAAAATACCCGGCCCTGGCCGACATCCAGACGATCGGAAAGAGCCGCATGGGCCGCGACCAGCTCCTGCTGACCGTCACGGCCAAGAAGACCGGCAAGGCCGAAGACAAGCCCGCCATGTGGGTCGACGGGGCCATCCACGGCAACGAGGTCAACGGCATCACCTGCTCGCTCTACCTCGCCTGGTACCTTCTGACCCGCTACGAATACGACGCCTTCGTCCACGACCTCGTCGACCGGACGACCTTCTACATCCTGCCCGGGCTCAATGTGGACGCCAACGACTCCTACGTCCGTTTCCCCAACACAGAGAACAACCCCCGCGAGCCATACCGCCCGACCGACGACGACGGCGACGGCCTCTACGACGAGGACCAGAGCGAGGACGTCGACGGCGACGGCGAGCTGTCGATGATGTACATCGAGGACCCGGCCGGCGAGTGGAAGCTTGCGCCCGACAAGCGGCGGTTCGTCCGGGTCGGGGATCCGCGCGAGGAGGTCCTGAGGTTCCGGCGCATCGGGCCCGAAGGCTTCGACAACGACGGCGACGGCCTGATCAACGAGGACGACATCGGCGGTCCCGATCCCAACCGGAACTTCCCCTACGGCTGGAACCTCGACGCCGGCTACCCCTACCCGATGAGCGAGATCGAGACCCGCAACGTCTTCGAGTTCCAGCTGGCCCACCCCAACATCTTCGCCTCGTTCCACTATCACAACACCGGGCGGCTGATCATGTTCCAGGCCCCGCCGGCGGTCCAGGCGCGGGGCGGCCAGGCGGCGGGGGCGCCGGCCGGCGGCCCGCGGATGCAGATGACCGCAGAGCAGCGGCTCGAGGAGCTCCGCAAGACCGACAAGTACGCCTTCATCGCCGACCGCCAGGTCGCGCCCGAGTACCAGCACGACATGGACGTCCAGAACGCCATCGTCAGCACGGGGGCCCGCATCCTCCAGGACTAC
Organism: Candidatus Aminicenantota bacterium; assembly: GCA_046496285.1. Classification (GTDB taxonomy): domain Bacteria; phylum Acidobacteriota; class Aminicenantia; order Aminicenantales; family Saccharicenantaceae; genus RBG-16-66-30. The sequence goes on along the minus strand of JAWOHF010000336.1, from coordinate 4,376 downwards.
AGGCCGACGATCGGCGGGCTGAGCGGGCAGGCCCATGCGGCGACCTATTACATGCTCGGGGCCTACGCCTACCTCATCGAGCTCTGGGGCTCGCCGGCCTTCGAGGCCGACATCGACGGCGACGGCCGGGTGTCGGACGAGGAGTTCATGAAGTGGGTCGACATCGAGCTCATGGGACAGGGCTGGATCGTGCCGTACAAGTTCAAGCACCCCGACCTCGGGGAGATCTGGATCGGCGGGACGGCCCGCAAGCACATCGGGCGGACGCCGCCCGCGCGGCACATCGAGACCGAGGCCCTGCGCAACGCCAATTTCGTGATGTACAGCGCCAGCCAGTTCCCGCGGGTCGAGCTCGCGGATGTCAAGGTCACGCCGGCCGCCGGGGATCTTTACTGGGTCGAGGTCACGGCGCGCAACGACCGGGTCTATCCGACCTCGTCCGACCGGGCCGTGGCCCTCAAGCGGGCGGTCATGGACAGGATCGCGGTCAGCGGCAAGGGCGGATTGAGCGTCGTCGAGCTGCCCGCGGGCCCGACGGCCGTCGACCCGCTGAACCCGGCGGCGCGGAGCGAGGCCGTGGCGGCCAAGGGGACGGAGTTCCGGCTCAAGGGCGGGGAGGCCAAGCGCTTCTGTGTCCTGGTCAAGATGGACGGGCGCGAGGGCTGGGTCGAGTTCACGGTCCGCTCGCGGCACGGCGGGACGGCCGTCAAGCGGGTCACGCTGAAGGCGGGGCGGGCTTCTTAGGCTTTCTGCGGCGGCGGCGGCGCGGGCGGTCGTCGCTGGAGGCGCTCGGTCGCGGCCCGGGGCCGTGGCTGGAGCCGAACTTGCGGTCGTAGAGCGCGGCGAAGGGGTCCTCGCCCTCCCCGAAGGAGCCCTCGAGGAGAAGCGACGCCAGCTGCGAGGCGCCCGGGTAGTGGGGCCTTTTCTTGAGCGACCAGCGCATCTTGCCCGTTTCCAGGGCTTGGATCATCTGCTCGACGATGGCCAGGGTCTGGACCGCGTCGTAGAGCAGGATCTTGGGGACCAGGGCGGCCGGCGTGGTCGCCCGGAAGAGGTCGTAGAGCGGTTTGACCTTGTCGCCTTCGAGGGCGGGGAGAAGGGGAGCGGCCCACGGCCAGAGGAGGAGGGCGTAGGTGACGTCGAGCGGCAGGGGGGCGCCGGAAGCGACGGCCGTGTCGTGGGCGGCGAGCAGGGCCGTCAGGCGCGAGAAGGCCGCATCGTCGCGCTCATAGAACGCGCCAAACCCGCCGAGCACGAGGGGCAGGACGCCGTGGGCGCGGGCGGCTTCGAAAAACGGCCGGGAGTTTCCGGTCTTGATGTCCTTGTTGAGCTCCTCGAACAGGCGCGAGCCGGCGCAGACGGCGAGACGCTCGCGGTGGCGGGGGATGGCCGCGGCGGTCCGCTCTTCGATCGAGAAGCCGAGGCGGGCGGCGTGCCGCAGCACGCGCCAGATGCGGACCGAGTCCTCGGTGTAGCTTTCGTCGGGGTCGCCGATGATGCGGATGCGACGGAGCTCGAGGTCTTCGAGGCCGCCGACGTAGTCGATGACCGAGTACGTGGCGATGTCGTAGAACAGGGCGTTGATGGTCAGGTCGCGGCGGAAGGCGTCCTCGCGCGGGGTGCCGAAGGCGATGGGCTTGAGGGGCGGGCGGCCGGAGCGGCGGCCGGGGGGAGGGGCGTCCTCGTGTTCGGGATCGTCGGCGGGGTCCTCGGCCCGATCTTCGGCGGGGGCTTCGTCGTCGCACTCGGCTTCGAGCTCCTCGGGATCGGGCTTCCGGCGGAAGGTCGAGACTTCGATCGTCTTGCCGCCGTGGAACTTGATGTGGGCCAGGCGGAAGCGGCGTCCGATGAGAAAAGCGTTACGGAACAGCTTCTTGATCTGATTGGGCCGGGCGTTGGTGCCGATGTCGAAGTCCGCGGGCCGGCGGCCGAGAAGGAGGTCGCGGACGGCTCCGCCGACAAGGTAAGCGGTGAAGCCGTGGTTGCTCAGCCGGTAGAGGACCTTGAGGGCGTCGGGGTCGATGTTCCGCCGGGAGATGGAGTGGCGCCCGCGGTCCAGGATGACGGGGGCCTCGAGGGTCGGGTCGAAGGGCTTGTCAGGTTCCATTTTAAGCTAATCCATTAAATTACAGTAAGATATATCAGCCAAGGCATGGATGAAAGACAACAGGTCGGCGAAGGCCAGGTCGGTGCCGGTCTCGGCCTCGACCCAGCTGCGGATGGTCGAGAGGGTCCGGCGGCCGTCGATGTAGTTGAGGACGGCGCGGCGCTGGGCCGGGGTGATCATCAGGGCCTTGAGGGCCTCGGAATTGGCCTCGGCGAATTTCTTGTAGCGGTCGCTCGACTCGAGCTGGAACTCACGGCCCTTGACGTCGGGCGCGAGGGCCGGCACGGACGAACCTGACCGTTTCTCTTCGGCCGTCACGGCGCGCTCCGTGGGGGCCTTCACCTTGAGCTCGCCGGCGCGGGCAGCCGCGGACTTCCGTACCTGAGACTCGAGGCCCGCGCCGTAAAGCTTCCATTGATCGAGATGCGCGGCCACGTCTCTCCGGGCCGCGGCCGAACCGGAATAGACCTCTTCGACGCTCCGCACAGCTTCGGCTTCGCGGGTCACGGCGAAGGCGGTCAAGTCGAGGGCCCGCTCGAAGGCCCGCTGCAGGCCCGCTGAGTCGGCTTCGACCAGCATCTGCAGGGCCCGCGGCAGCTCGCGCTTGCCGACCCGCGCGTAACCGAAGGCCGAGACGGCCCGGAGCAGCTCGGGCAGGACCTGATCGTCGCAGTTGGCGGCGGCCCACGCGGCGGCGGCGCCGATGAAGGCGACGCGCTTCATCTGGGTCGGGTCGCCTTTGTCGGGCGTGTCGGTGTCGGCGTGGTACCACTGGTCGGGCCAGGTGAAGAGCTCGATTCCCGGCACGGCCACCGCCGGGTTGTTGAAGCAGATGTGGTCGCTGCCGCCCGTGGCCTCGTGGACGAAATAGCGGAAGGCGTCGCGCGAGCCGTTCTTCTCCCACATGGGCCGCGGGAAGTACTGGCCGCCGGGCCGGCCGCGCGGCGAGTCGTTGAGGTAGACGATGTCGTTGGTCCTCCAGACGTAGTTCATGACCGAGTCGGCCAGCCCGTCGAGGTAGCTCGGCAGATGGGCGGGGCACTCGCTCATGGTCATGACGGCGTTGTTCTTGCGCAGGCCTTCGCTGACCATGTCCATGTTGATGTTGACGCTGAGACGGTCGGGAAGCCCGGGAGTCCGCTTGATCTGCTCGAAGGTCCCCGAGATCTCCTGAGGCCAGAGGAAGGTGATCGTCCGCCGCGGCTGCGGCAGGGCCCCTTCGCGGATGAGCTTGGCGAGGGCCCGGAGGATCTCGAGCTGGACGGCGCAGCCGCCCATGTTGTCGTTGGCCCCGCGCTTGGTGTAGCCTTCGAAGAGGTGGGCGGTGAAGATGACGCCTTTCCTGTCGGGTTCGGAGCCCGGGATGACGCAGACGACGTTCTCGAAACGGTCGGGGAATTTGGTCGAGCGAGCCGCGCAGCGGACGGTCACGGGCTGGCCGCTTTCGACGTCCTCGAGCAGCTCCGACCACTGTCGCCACGACACGGTGAACCCGAAGCGGAGGTTGGCGTGCCCGGCGTAGGAGCCGCGGCTGTAGACCACCTGGTCGGGATCGAAATAGCGCTCGCGCGAGCTGAAGGAGACGACCCCGGCCACCCCGGCGGCGTCCAGGGCCTTGGCCGTATCCTGGCGGGCGTGGGACCACATCAGGGCGACCTTGCCGGCGTAGCGCTCCTGGCGGCCGGCCGCCGCCCATCGCTTGGCCTCTTCGGGAGAGAGCGGCGGGATGTAGACGAGCCCGGCTTCGAGGTCCAGGCCGCCCGGCACGCCCGCCGAAAGGGCCGGGTCGGCTTCGAGCCGGGCGACGAGGCGCTTCTCGGGGGTGAGGGTCCAGAACTCGGCCTCGAGCACGTAGTCGAAGGTGTTGTCGCGGGGGAAACGGTCGATGCGGACATCTGGAACGCCGTAGCCGCGGGCCAGGGCGGCGATCGTCTCCGACTCGTAGAAGGCCTCCCGGAGCTCGCGCTCGTCCCTGAGCCAGGGGGCCCCGGCCAGCTTGACCATGTTGTTGAAGGCCAGCTGGCCCGAGATCTCGTTGGCCAGGAGGTCGAGGATGTCCTGCGGGAGGGGGGTGCGGGGCATGAGGTTGGGCCGTGGCTGGGGCTGGCTTTGGGGTTGCGCGGTCCCCGGAGAGGCCAGAGAGCCAAGGATCAAAGCGGCCGATATGAAGGCGATAAAGCGGATGGTCTTCATGGGATCATCTCTCCTCAGAAGTGCAAAGTGGCACCATTTTGGCCAAAAAAGGGGCCGGAAAGCCCAAAAAAGGCCC
>JAWOHF010000305.1:0-11172 GCA_046496285.1 Candidatus Aminicenantota bacterium | reverse complement strand
CCCGGGGCCCACCCGAAGATCGAGAACATGATCTGGAACATCTCGTACGACGAGGTCCGCCACATCCGGCAGTTCGGGGCCATGATCGAGACCCTCGGGGCCTCGCCCGACGCCGAGGCCCTCTGCTTCCGGGCGCATCCCGAGCGGGACCGGCGCGACGACCTCAAGCTCCTGCACGGCATCTGCCGGCTGGAGAACGAGCTGACCCACCGCTATCTCAAGTACGTCATGCTGTTCAGCGAGCATCAGGACCTCCACCAGCGCCTGTTCAAGAACTCGGTCAACCACATGCGGCACTGGGACAAGCTGGCCGGGATCCTCGTCAAGCTCGGCGACGTCATGGCCATCGAGAACGCCGAGACCGGGCCCGACGGCGTCGAGCGCAGCCTGCGGCCCATGCCGGCCGAGTACACGGGCACGGACCGCATCTCCGCGCTCGAGTCCCTGCTCCCCTCCGAAGAGCTCCTGGTGGCCGAATACGAGCGGGCGGCCGCCATGGCCCTTCCCGAAGACATCCTGGCCCAGATCAAGATCCATCTGGCCCTGACCCGGGAGCACGTCTTCACCCAGGGCCAGCTCCTGGCCAACGCCAGGAGGATCAAAGGCCTGGGCTGATTGACTTCGGGGCGGCATTCCATAAAATAGGTCTGAAAGCCATGTCGGAAGCCATCCGCATCGAGAGCCTGAAGAAGACGTTCCGGCTCGGGTTCATCCCCAAGCCCCGGGAGATCCTCAAGGGCATCTCGCTCGCGGTCCGCGAAGGCGAGATCTTCGGCTACCTGGGCCCGAACGGCGCCGGGAAGACGACGACCATCAAATGCCTCCTCGGGCTGATCTACCCGGACTCCGGGACGATCGACATCTTCGGCCAGACCCACGCCTCCCCGCGGGCCCGCCAGACCCTCGGTTTCCTCCCGGAGAACCCCTACTTCTACGATTACCTCACGGCCTCGGAATTCCTGGCTTTCTACGCCGATCTTTTCGGCCTGGACCGCCGCGAGAAGGAGGCCCGCATCGGGCGGCTCCTCGCGCTCGTCGGCCTCGAGCGGTCCCGCGACCTTCAGCTCCGCAAGTTCTCCCGGGGCATGCTCCAGCGGGTCGGGCTGGCCCAGGCCCTGATCAACGACCCCAAACTCGTCATCCTCGACGAACCCCTCGGCGGCATGGACCCCCTCGGGCGCAAGGAGATCCGGGACATCATCGTCCGCTTCAAGCAGGAGGGCAAGACCGTCTTCTTCACCTCGCACATCCTCCAGGACATCGAGATGATCTGCGACCATGTGGCCATCATCGTCGGCGGGCGGATCGTCAAGCAGGGCGCGCTCCAGGACCTGGTGTCGGAGAAGGTCCTGTTCACCGAGGTCGTCCTTTCCGGTCTGCCGGCCGAGGCTTTCCGCGGGCTGGGAGAGAGCGTCTCGGCCAAGGGCGACCGGCTGCTCCTCAGGGTCTTCGAGGAGAACAAAGTGGAAGAGGTCCTGGCCCTGGTCCACGACCGCAAGGGACGGGTCCTGTCGCTCAGCCCGCGGACCGAGACGCTCGAGGACATCTTCGTCGAAACGGTGACGGGACAATGAAGATCAGGGCCATCGCCGGCATCACCTTCAAGGAGGCCAAGCGCGACCGCGTCCTCTACCTCCTGTTCTTTTTCGCCGCGGTGGGCATCGCCGCATCGAGGGTCCTGGCCCTGCTGACCGTCGGCGACCGGGTCAAGATCATCAAGGACGTGGGGCTGGCCTCGATCTCGGTCTTCGGCGTCCTCATGGCCGTCCTCATCGGGACCGGCCTGGTCTACAAGGAGATCGACAAGAAGACCATTTTTACCCTCCTCTCCAAGCCCCTCCACCGGGCCCAGTTCATCCTCGGCAAGTTCCTGGGCCTCGTCCTGACCCTGTTCGTCATGACCGCCTGCATGACCGCGATCTTCCTGGCCCTGCTCTTCCTTCACACCCAGCGGTTCGAGGGGGCGATGCTGGTGGCCATCGCCTACATCTTCCTCGAGCTCGTCCTCATCACCGCCGTGGCCATCCTGTTCTCGTCCTTTTCGACGCCCATCTTGAGCTCCCTTTTCTCCCTGGCCTTCTACCTCATCGGCCACCTGTCCTGGGGCCTGGAGCTCATCATCCGGAAGATGGCGCCGGGGGCCGGCAGGACCCTGGTCCGGGCCCTCTACGTTTTCCTGCCGGACCTCGAGAACTTCAATTTCAAGACGGAAGTCGTCCACGGCCTGCCCATCCCCCCGGCGATCTTTCTGTCCTCGTTCCTTTACGGGGCCTTCTACACGGCCTTCATTCTGGGCCTGGCCGTTCTCATCTTCAGGAGGCGGGACTTTATCTGAGCGCGCGGACAGGCGCCTCGAGGGGCCATGAACAAGACATCGTCCTCGGCCAAGGGTTCGGCGGCCTTCCTCCTGGCGGCCTTCCTCGTCGCCAGCGCCGCCGCGTTCATGGCCCTCAAGGCCCACACCGACCGGATCCTCCGGCAGAAGGTCCCGGGGTCGTCCGTCATTTATCTTCCTTCGGGGAAATTCCTGAAATACGCGACCTTCGGCTACTCGGCCCTGGCCGCCGACCTGGTCTACCTGTGGGCCATCCAGTATTACAGCACGCCGACGATCGACGACCGGTTCGACTACCTCGACCACGTTTTCTCCATCATCTCGGAGCTCGACCCGCGCTATTCGGACCCCTACGAAGTCGGCGCGATGATCGCCGCCCAGGAGGCCCGGGACCCGCAGGCCGCCTTCCGCATCCTCGACCGGGGCCACGAGAAAAACCCCGACATGTGGGTCTTCAGCTTCGACGCCGGCCACATCGCCATGATGAACCTCCGGGACTTCGAGCTGGCCGAGAAGTACTTCAGGATCTGCATGGAGATCCCCGGCTCGCCCGAGTTCGTCCCCCGGCTCCACGCCAACGCCCTGTTCCGGAAGGGGGACCTGCAGACCTCCTGGGAGACCTGGCTCGAGATCTACCGCGCCGCGCCCGACGAGCGGACCCGCAAGATCGCCTCGAACCACCTCTACAACGTCAAGTCGACCATCGACCTCGGCGAGATCCGCAAGGCCTTGGCGGCCTTCCGGGAGCGCTACGGCCGGTGGCCCGAGGGCCTCGAGGCCCTCGTCCGGACCGGCATTGCCACCCAGGTCCCCCGGGACCTCGACGACGAGGACTACGTCTATGACCCGGAGACCGGGGACGTGAGAACAAGGATCAGCCCATGGAGACGATGACCCTCTTCCTGATCGTCCTGGCCGGCCTCGTCTGGGGGAGCTTCCTCAACGTCGTCATCTACCGTCTGCCGCGGGACATGAGCCTGGCCCGCCCGCCTTCCTCCTGCCCGGGATGCGGTTCGCGGGTCAGGCCGGCCGACAACATCCCCATCCTTTCCTACATCCTCCTCGGCGGAAAATGCCGGAACTGCGGCCGCGGGATCTCGCCCGTCTATCCGCTGGTCGAAGGCCTGACGGCCCTCGGCTTCGTCCTCGTCTACGCCGCCTCCGGGCGCGTCGTGGGGCTGGAGTTCGTCGCCGGGTGTGTCTTCACGAGCGCCCTCATCGCCCTGGGCGTCATCGACTATTTCCACCAGATCCTGCCCGACGCCATCACCTTGCCGGGACTCGTCCTGGCCCTCGTCTACGCGTTCTTCAGGGACGACCTGACGTTCCGGGGCGCTTTGCTCGGGGCCGTCACGGGAGCGGGCTTCCTGCTCCTCGTCTACGGGGCCTACCGGCTGATCCGCAAAAAAGAGGGCCTCGGCATGGGCGACGTGACCATGCTCCTCATGGTCGGGGCCTATCTCGGGTTCTCGAGGACCATGCTGACGCTCATCCTGGGATCGTTCTTCGGGGCCGTCATCGGGGTCTTCATGATCGCCCGCAGGGGAAAGGACTTCCAGTTCGCCCTCCCCTTCGGGACCTTCCTTGCTCCCGCGGCCTTCATCTCGCTGCTCTGGGGCGAGCGCATCGTCCGCTGGTACCTCAGCCTCTACGGCCGCTGACGCGGGCCATTTTCTGGTCGATCTCTCATCGAGGGGAGCGCCCGTCGTGAGGCGGCGAAGGATGTCCCCCTGAAGACCCCCATAGCGGAGGGGGTCCCATCGCCCCGCGATGGGGGAACCGTCGGGACAGGTTCCCGGGGGCTTGGGGGGCTAAGGGGGATATCCTTCGCGAAGCCGAACGATGGGCTTTCTTGGGAGCGAGACAAGAACCTATTTTTTTTCGATGACGAAGACCGTCTTGGTCTTCGGGGTCACCTTGAACTTCTCGGCGACCGGAAGGCCCGGGACCCAGACGATGTCTCCCCCGGAACAGAAGACGGGGAGCCGGTCGCGCGCTTCGCGCGGAACGCCCTTGGCCCGCAGGATCTCCTTGAGCTTTTTCCGGCCCGGGGCGCCGAGGGGCCGGTACAGATCCCCCGGTCGGCGGTTGCGGACGACAATAGGAAAGGCGAGTTTCGAAGCGTCGAGAACGGCCGTCTCGAGATCGCCCTTCCTCGAAGCCGCCCTCTCCGCCGGCTTTCTCCGGGCCCCCTCGAACTCCATGCCCGCGCCGGCCACTTCCAGCCGCTCTACGCCGTTCCACGACAGGCGGAAGGGCCGGGGCGCAGTGCGTTTTCCCTTGACCCTTATCCAGCCTTTCTCCCGGACCAGGGTCGGGCCGCCGGGCAGGGCCCTTTCCTTGCCGTCTTTCAAGCCGAGGACGGAGGCCACGTCCTCGTAGGAGATCGAACGCAGGTCGCCCCGGACCTCCCGGAGGAACTCCCGGAGGACGCGCCGGGACAGGGCCGGAAGGTCCGGAGGCAGGCCTCTCGCGTCCAGGGAAACCTCCCTGCTCTTGCGCAACAGGAAGGTCTGGCTGAGCTCCCGGACGAATTCGGTCAAAAGCTCGTCCTCCTCCCGGGCCAGGGAGGCCGTCCGGGCCAGGTGCTCGACGATCCGGGGTTCGTAATTTCTCTCGAGATCGGGGAGCAGGCCGAGCCGGATCCGGTTCCTCAGATTGCGGCGGTCGAGGTTCGTCGCGTCCGTCCTGAAGGCCTGGCCTTGGTCCTCGAGAAAGGCCAGGAGCCGAGCCCTGGTCAACCCGAGCAGCGGCCGGACGACGAGGCAAGGCCCTGCGGCCCGGATCGGCGGGATGCCGGCCAGCCCGGCGAGCCCCGTCCCGCGCATCAGACGCATGAGGAACGTCTCCGCCTGGTCGTTCATCGTGTGCCCGGTGGCGATCTTGGTCGCCCTTATCCGTTCGGCCTCCGCTTGCAGAAACCGGTATCGGAGAACGCGGCCGGCCTCTTCCAGGTTCATCCTGTTTTCCGCCGCGTGGGCCCGGACATCGGCCGACCCGCTGACGAAGGGAAGCCTTCGTTCCCGGGCCATCTCGCGGACGAACTTCTCATCGACGCCGGACTCGGCCCGGAGCCCGTGGTCGAAATGAGCGACAACGACGTCGACCGGCATCTCTTGGCGAAGCTTGAAAAGGAGGGAGACCAAGGCCACGGAATCCGGCCCGCCCGAACAGGCCGCCAGAACACGGTCGCCGGGGACGATGGTCGGGTGCTCGAGGAGACCGGACTTGAAGTCCCGGAAGACGCCGGCCGTTGGCTTCTGGAGGGACGGAACCGGTTTCATGTCTGTCGGACCGAACGAACGGAGAATGGCGGCGGAGGGATTTGAACCCCCGACACTGCGGATATGAGCCGCATGCTCTAACCAACTGAGCTACGCCGCCAAGGGTCCCACGATTCTAGCGAAAACCGCCCCTCAAGTCAATGAACGGGAGCGGCGCCGCGAGGTCCGGAACGGGCGGGCGGGCGGACCCGCCTCACTGATGGAGAGCGGGGCCGGAAGAGGCGATGGGAAAGGAGAAGCGGCGGTCCCGGAAGAGCTTGAGACAGGTGTCGACCACACGCATATCGTAGCGGATGCCACGTCCTCTGCGGATCTCCTCCAAAGCCTTTTCGATCTCGAGAGCGGGCCGGTAGGGCCGGTGGGAGGAGAGGGCCTCGACGACATCGGCGACGGCCAGGATCCTGGCTTCGAGGAGGATGGCCTCGCCCAGGAGCCCTTCCGGGTATCCCGACCCGTCCACCCGCTCGTGGTGCTGAAGGATGATGTGGGCCACGGGCCACGGGAATTCGATGCTCTTGACGATCTCGTAGCCGATCCGGGGATGGTCCTTGATGAGCTGGAATTCCGTCTTCGTCAGCCGGGAGGGCTTGGCCAGGATCTCGGCGGGCATGGCGATCTTGCCGATGTCGTGGATGATCCCGGCGACGCGCAACCCCTCGACCTTCTCCCAGGAGAGGTGCATCTCCTCGGCAATGGCCACGGCCAAGCTGGCCACGCGGCATTGATGGCCGGCCGTATAGAAATCCCTCATCTCCCCCGTCAAGGACCAGGCCTTCACCGTCCCCTCCAGGGCCCGCTCGAGCCTTTTGAGCGAGTTCTGCAGCTGGTCTTCCGCCCGCCTCCGCTCGCGGACCGTGCCGTGGAGGTCTTCGTTGACCTGGGAAAGCTTCTCGGTCCTCTTCTCGACCCGCTCGTCCAGCTCGTTCCTGACCAGGCGGAGCTCCTGTTCTATCCGGTGGCGCTCGAGGATCTCCCCTTCGAGCTCCCGCGAGCGGGCGCCCACCTGCTCCTCGAGGGACCGGTTGACGCCCTCGAGGCTCCGATGGGACCTCTCCAGCCCGTCCATCATGGCGTTAAAGGATCTGGCCAGCAGACCGGCCTCGTCACGGGAGTAGATCCGCGCGCGCTGGCTCAGGTCCCCGGCTACGATGCGCTCCGTCGTCCGGGTCAGCTGAGTGAGGGGCCGGGTGAAGATCCCGCTGGCGAGAAAGACGAACGCGGAGCTGATGGCCAGGGCCAAGAGACCGATGGCCATGGCCCGCCCCCGCTCTCGGCTGAGGGCCTCCAGTTTATCCGGGAAGGAGAACCCGACAAGAAGGCGGCCGATGGAGTCGCCTCCCTCGGTCAGCGGAACGGCCAACCCGATAAGACCCCCGGACTCCTTGAGGGACAGAGGGGGGGCGTTGTCCCGGTACACGCGGCCGGCGGCCTCTTCGGGATTGACGGAGGCCAGGATGCGCCCCGAGGTGTCCTCGAAAATGGCGTAATTCAATCCTGGCACGCGTTCGCAGACGGCGGTCAATAAGGGACCCGGGTCGCCGGCCGGGTCCCGTTCGAGTCCCCGAGCCAGGTGGCCGGAGATGGTCTGGGCCGCCGCGGTCGCGTCTGCGGTGATGTCCCGGAGAGACCACTCTTCGAAGCGCCGGAAAAACAGGGCGGCGAAGAGAAGGACGAAGCTCGACATGACGGCGGTGAAGACCAGGAAGATCTTCGTCCTGGCCCTTCGGGGCCCGAGCTTTTCGGCCAAACGCAGGGGCCGGCCTTGACCTTTCGTCAGGCTGATCTCCACCGGGGAGTTAACGCTTTCCATCGTGTTGCGATTCATCGAACGAGCCGGGGTCCGGAACTTTCGACCCCAGATTACAGGAAGCCGGGGGGCAGGCAATCCCCTTTAGGGGTGATTTCCAGGGGTGACCCTTCACCCCTGGAGGGGGGGCGGGGTGTGAGGCGCTCCAGACAGGGGGGCGGTCACCATCTTCGGGCCTTCTGGGGCTCCATTCGGCGCAGGTCCAATCCCCGCTCCCGGGCCGCGATCCGGTAATGGCAGATCTCCCGCAGCGAGGACGGATGGTGGAGGACCTCGGAGAGGGACTGGGTCCCGACCGCCCAGACTCCCCCTCCCCTGACCACGGCCACCTTGTAGTCGTGGAGAAAGCCGATCAGCTCGGCCGGGGTGAAGTCCGGAGGCAGGACGGGCACGGCGAGGTAGAGGAAGGATCCTTCCGCGTCCACCGGGATGATCCGGTCGCAGGGCGCGGTCTCGCCGGGATATGAAAAATGGGCGGAGGCCTCCGCCTCTGGGACATGGCAGTGCATGACGGTCTGGAAATCGCTCGCCGCGTAGATCGCCTTGTGGACCTTGACCTCCGGTCCGTCGGCGGCATCGGGGGCCAACGGAACCTTGAGGAGAGGGCCGCGGAGGTCGGCCGGCATGGAGGCCTTGGGCGCGTAGAGCATGAGATCCACGCCGCGGACCGACATCGAACCCGTATGGAAAGGCGACAGGCGGGACTCGAAGATCCGGTGCCCGGCCTTCAGGAACTCCTTGAGGATCTCCTCCTCCTCGGGAAAGTCGCAACGTTCGTCGCCGTCGATCTCGTAGGCGGGCGGCGGCGGGGCGAAGCGGCCGGCGGGGTCGTTCCGGATCTTCTCTCTCAGGGACTCGACGTCGACGCCGAGCCTGTCCATCGAGCGGACGACGGCCCCCGCGTTGTTGGCGACGCAGAGAAGGAAGAAAGCCTCTTGGAGCGTCCGCCCTTTGGCCACCGCGCCGTGCCCGTAGATGACGGTCAACGGACAGGCGGCCAGCCGGTCAGGCACGGTTTCGGTCATTTCCACGGAACCGCTCGGGACCGCGAACCAGTCGACGGGGACGGCGCTTCCCAGGTGGTGGTAACCCAGGGTGTCGACGGGAGCGAAATCGGGGGGGCGGGACGGCTTGGGAGCGTCGTCCATGGTGATCGCCGTCAGCTCCTTGACGTGGGCATGCATCGACGCGCCGACGCCCGGGAGGGCCAGGATACGGGCGTGGATATCGGTCTCGGAGGACGCCTTGTAGTAGCCGAAATCGGTCCCCTCGGCCGACAGAAAGCAGATCTGGCTGGGCTCGAGGTCCCCCTTCTGGGAGCCCGTGGCCGTGATGACGATGCGCTCCCGGCCCCGATCATCCTTCCAGCGCACGGCCATGTTCCCGCTGTGGCTGTCCTGGATGTCGTAAGCGAGAGAGGCCCGGCCCACGGCCTGCAGAAGCCGCAGGAGCTCGTCGCTCGCTTTCCAGTCCCGTCCGCTCATCGTTGCCTCGTCTCGATCCGGAGCGCGCGGAGAAGCTCCCCGGCCGGCCGCCCGTCCGCGTCCCAGCTCCGGACGCGATAGTAGTCCCGCCGCATCCTTTCCTGGTCCTCGCGCGACACGCGTCTCTCCTTTCCCTCGACGGTGATGGGCACCTCGGCGAACCTCGCCGGCAGGGCGTCGTCGGCCGGGCCCGCGCCGGCCTCGATGTTGAACTGCCGCTCGAGCGTCGCCACCCGGTTCTCGATCTCCTCGAGCCGGGCCACCGAGAAGTCCCGGCCGGTCATTCCGCCGGCCATCCGGGCCCAGGGCTCCGCGGAGAACGCGTAGCCCGTGAAGCGGCAGACGCCGAGGCTGTCCTGAAGGATGCCGGCGTTCTGCATGTTGCGTATGGCGATGGGCGACTGGAGGAGGCTGAAGCGGGGGATCTCTTTGGCCCCCCCGAAGAAGGCCAGGGAGACCGCGTACCCTCCCCGGAGGTGGCAGGCCCCGGACGGCGACGTCATGTAGCCCAGCGCCTGGGTCAGCGAAGCCCGGGGGTCGTAAGCCGGGATCTCGAGCCTTTTGACGGTCATGGACAGCTCCGGTCGCCCGAAGCGGCCCGCCAGTCGGAACGATCCCTCGGCCAGCTCCGCTCCGAAACCCTCCCGGCGGGCGGTCATCGCCACGAGCCCTTCCAGGGCATCGGCGTTCCCGAACGAGAGCCCGAGGCCGCCCGTATCGGCGGCCGTGAGAGCCCCGGTTTCGAAGAGCTCCATGGCGCAGGCCAGCGTGCCCCCGAAGCTGATGGTGTCCAGGCCCATCTCGTTGCAGCGGTAGTTGGCCCGGGTGACGGCCTCCATGTCGTAGACGTCGCAGACCGGGCCCAGCAGGACCATGGTCTCGTATTCCGGCCCTTCCCCCCGTTCGTCCCGGCCGTCGCGGCCGGCGACGCGCGTGTGCCGCTGACAGCCGATGGGGCAAAGAGCGCAGGACCCGGCCTTCTCGAGAAAGGCCCTGGCCAATCTCTCGCCCGAGATCCGCTCGACGTCCTCGTCGCGGTGGAGGCAGTCCTGGAAGTTCCTGTGGGGCAGCATGCTGATGAGGTTGATGAGCTCGACCAGGCCGGCCGTGCCGAGCTCGCGCAGCAGGCGTTTGGTGACCGGCGCCTGCTTCAGGAGATAGACGGCCTGATCGAGGCCGGACTTGTACTTTTCCGGGTCGCTCGGCGCGACCTTCTCCCGGCCGCGGACACGGACCGCCTTGAGCTTCTTGGCGCCCCAGACGGCCCCGGGGCCGCAACGCCCGTAAACGCGGTTGCGGTCGTTGGCCACGGCCGCGAACCGGACCAGGTTCTCGCCGGCCGGGCCGATGCAGAGGACCCGCACGGGTCTTCCCGGACGGGCATCCTCGGCCAGCAGGTCATGGGTCTCGTGGGTCGTCAGACCCCAATAACGGTCGGCCGGCAGGATCTCGACCTTCTCCGGCGAGATGTCGATCATGACCGGAGTTGAGGCCGCCCCTTTGACGACCAGGACGTCGTGCCCCGTGGCTTTGAAACCGAGGCCCCAGTGGCCGCCGGAATTCGACGTTCCCAGGACCCCGGTGAGCGGTGACTTGAAGACCATGTGGCCGCGCCCGGCCGTGGGCGCGTTCGACCCGACCAGAGGGGACATCGCGATGACCACGGCGTTCCCCGGCCCGAGAGGGTCGCAGGCCGGATCGATCGTGTCGTAGAGGATGCGCGTCGCCAGCCCCCGGCCGCCGAGATAGTCCATGGCCTGCGCGGGGTCGAGAGGGACGACGCGGACCGCGCCCGACGTGAGGTCGACTTCGAGGACCCGGCCGTGGTAGCCGGATATCGGGAACGGGGACGTGGTCACGCGGCGGCCTTTCACCGGACAAGATCCGGCCCCTAAAATACCAGAACGTCCGGCCTCTCGCAAGAAGCGCGCCCCGAGGCCCAAGTGTCGAGCGGACGCTTCCGCGAGCGAGACGACCGCTGAGACCGAGGCCGAGGGGGTCGTCGAACGAGCGTTTTGGCACAAGGGCGCAGGGTCCAACCGCTCGAGTCGAGAGTGGCGGTGACGCAGCGGGGCGGGGGCCCCCACCCGCGCGGAGCCGCTGATGCCCAAGAGCCCTTGGGAGCGGCGAGCACGGATGGGGGTGCACCGCGAGAGGAACCGCCCCAGTGAAGATGAGAGTTGGGCCCCGAGCCTGGAAGTCCCTACAGCGACCGAGGACGATCCCCGAGGCCCCTTTTGCTTTGGAGGGCGGAACTTGGTA
>JAWOHF010000290.1:0-7834 GCA_046496285.1 Candidatus Aminicenantota bacterium | reverse complement strand
GGGGCGACCCTTATATGCTAGGGGCGCAGTAACAACTGTGTCATGCCTTTTGCCTTAAGAACGTTTCCCGATTCTTTGGGCCCCCCGTCTATAACCAAAACGACACTGGAGGATCCATGAGCACCGCCCCGAAATACTCGCCCGGCGTCATGAAGTACGTCAAGGCCGCCAAAAAGCTCCTGGCCGAAAGGGACGCGGCCCTGGCCCGCATGAAGGCCATGAAGTTCGACACCATCTCCGTCCACGGTCTGTACACGGTCGAAGAGTCCCTGGTCCGCAACCAGGGGGCGGTGATCGAGCCCCTCTATCTCTCCGCCTCCCAGGCCTACGCCGACTCCGACGAGCTCGAGGCGGCCCTGGCCTACCTCGTCCCGACCTGGTGCTACACGCGGATCGCCAACCCGACGACCTATTACCTCGAATGGGTCCTGGCCCTTCTCGAAGGCTACGGGGCCGGATGCGACACCTCCTGCTGTGTGACGGCCTCCGGCATGGGGGCCATCATGTCGGCGACCGACCCCCTGCTCGTCAAACAGAAGGACGGCCCGGAGCGGATCAACTTCGTCTCCGGCATCCAGGTCTACGGCGGCACCTTCCAGCAGTTCTCCCTCCGCAAGATGAAGGAGCGTGGCATCGAGTGCCGCTGGGTCCAGAAGCCCTGGGACATCGGGAACTGGAAAGAGAAGATCGACGAGGACACCCGCTACCTCTACATGGAAATGCCCTCCAACCCCCAGCAATCCTTCGCCGACATCAAAGCCTTGGCCGACCTGGCCCACTCCTGGGAGATCCCGCTGATCATCGACGCGACCTGCGCCACGCCGGCCCTCATGCGGCCCATCGCCCACGGCGCCGACATCGTCGTCCACTCCCTGACGAAATCCATCACCTCGGGCGGGTTGGCCATCGGCGGCGCCCTCATCAGCCGCAAGCCCATCACGACCAAGGTCCGCAACGACCACCCCCTGTTCAAGGCGAGCTTCGCCGAATACGTCAAGTTCCTGCCCTACCGCGACAACGGGCCGGCCTCCTCGCCGGTCAACGCCATCTTCGCCCTCAACGACCTGCGGACCCTGCGGGCCAAGATGGACCTGGTCAGCGCCAACTGCCAGACGGTCGCCGAATACCTCCAGAAGCACCCCAAGGTCTATCAGGTCGACTACCTGGGCCTGCCCAGCTACCATCTCCACAAGGTGGCCAAGAAATACATGAAGCTGGTCGATTCCGGCAACGCCAAGGGCGGCGAGGTCAACCGCTACGGGCACCTGATGAGCTTCCGGGTCGACGGCCCGCCGGCCAACGCCCGCAAGGTCTTCGACGGCTTCCAGATGATCTACCGGGCCACCGACCTCGGGCGGATCAAGAGTGTGGCCACCATCCCGGCCATCTCCACCCACCAGCAGCAGGGCGAGGAGGCCCGGCGCATGGCCGACGTCCCGCCCCAGCTCATCCGGCTCTGCGTCGGCGGCGAGCACCCCGACGACGTCATCGCCGACCTGGACCAGGCCCTCAAAAAGGTCTGACGATGCCCGACAACAAAGCCGCTTCTTCCGGATACCGGGGCCGCTGGGCCTGGGTCGATCTCACCCGGCGAAGCGTCCGGGTCGAGCCGGCCGATCCCTCGTATCTCCGGGACTATGTCGGCGGCCGCGGCCTTCAGGCCCGACTGCTGGCCGACCACCTGGAGCGGACGGGCCCGCTCAAGGATCCGCTCGGCCCGGACAACCGGATCGTCATCGGCAACGCCGCGGCCAACGACACCGTCATCCCGACGGCCGGCAGGGGATCCTGCTCTTTCATCGGCTCCATGACCCGCTCGCCCGAGCCCGCGCCCTGGATCCCCGCCCACGCTCCCATCCACGGCCTCGTCACCCACTCGAGCGCCGGGGGCCTTTTCCCCAACATGCTCAAGCGGGCCGGGTTCGACCAGGTCGTCATCGACGGGCGGGCCGACCGCCCGGTCCGCCTCGAGGCCGTCGACGGCCGGCTTCGGATCGTCGACGCCGAAGAGGAGCTCTTCCAGACCTTGGCCGGCCGCCGGACGCTCCGGACCGCTTCCGGGATCACCGGCTTCCTCGCCGGCAAGATCAAGGGCGGCTCGACCCTCTGCGCCGGGCCGGCCGGCTGGAACCTGGTCGATTTCGCCTGTCTGACGGCCGATCATCACCGCAACTTCGGCCGGGGCGGGGCCGGGGCCGTTTTCGGCTCCAAGAACCTCGTCGCCGTCACGGCCTTCGGCAGGGAGGCCGTATCGTTGGCCGACGCGGAGCGCTACAAGGAGCTGGGACGGGAGATCGACCGCCTGGTCAAGGAGAGCGTCGACGATCCCGCCCGGACCGCGTCCTTCCGGCCGACGACGGGCACGACGTGGTGGCTCGACCGGGCCTTCAACGGCGGCTACCTCGGCGTCAAGGGCGGCTACCTGCCGTGGCACAACTTCGACGAAGGCTCCTTCGACGAGAGCGACTACGCCAAGGTATCCACGGACGCCTTCCTCGGGATCGCCGGCAAGCACGCCGTCTGCAACAGGTGCCGGCACATTTTCTGCACCCGTTCGGCCGCGGTCGAGTCCGGGCCCTACGCGGGACAGGGCGTGCGGCCGGAGTTCGAGACGATCGCCCTGTGGATCAACTGCTGCATCCTCGACCGCGACGCCATGTTCCACATGAACCGGCTGTGCAACGAGCTCGGCGTCGACACCATGACCTTCGGCTCGGTCATGGCCGGGGCCATGGAGATGTCCGAGAAGGGCTTCCTGTCGAAGTTCGGGAGCACGCTCAAGTTCGGGGACGTCCCCGGCATGGTCCGCCTCCTCGAGGAGATCGCCACCCGGTCGTCCGACCTCGGTCGGGTCCTCGGGAACCACACGGACCGGGCCGTGGCCGAGATCGCCGCGGCCTCGGGCGCCCGGGCGGAGGACCTCGCCGCCTGCGCGACGACCTCCTTCGCCGGGCTGGGATACGCCGGGATCAGCCCCAAGGCCTTCCCCGGGATGTTCACGGCCTACGGGACCTCGAACCGCGGCCGGGGCGACCACACCTACGCCTGGACCATCCAGGCCGAGGAGGGCGGCCTCAAGGCCCCCGCCGACCTGGCGTCCTATGTCGCGGAAGGCCAGGCGGGCAAGGCCCTGGTCGACTCGCTCGGTCTGTGCGATTTCTTCACGGCCGACATCATGGCCGATCCGTTCTTGTCCCTCTACAAAGCCCTCACCGGGATCGAGTACTCGCCCGAGACGCTCAAGGCCTGCGGCCGGAGGATCTACGCTCTGGAGCGCCGGCTGAACAACCTCCAGGGACGGGACAGGGCCTACGACGCCTATGTTCCCGCCAAGCTCACCGTCCCCCTGAGCCGGGGGGCCCATCGCGGCCGGGCCGTCGATGAGACCTTCTACAACACCGTTCTCGACGCCTACTATGACGCCTGGGGCTGGTCGAGACGTGGCGTGGCCGGCTGAGGCCCGCGGGAGCGGCCGCCGAGGTTGAATTCCGCCCCCGCTTCCCTTACAATCGGGCCTATGGAAAAGCTCGTCGTCCGCGGAGGGCCCGGCTTCAGGCTGACCGGGCGGGTCCGCATCAGCGGGGCCAAGAACGCCGTCCTGCCGGCCATCTCCGCCTGCCTTCTCACCGCTGAAGAGGTCCGGCTCGAGAACGTCCCTCTGGTCAAGGACGTCCACACCATGCTGACCCTCATCGAGGGGCTGGGAGGGACGTGCCGGCTCGAAGGGAACACGCTGACGGTCCGGGTCGCCGACATCCGCTCCGACGAGGCCTCCTACGAGCTCGTCCGGGCCATGCGGGCTTCGATCCTCGTTCTCGGGCCGCTGCTGGCCCGCTTCGGCCGGGCCGTCGTCGCTTTGCCGGGAGGATGCGCCATCGGCTCGCGGCCGGTCGACCTGCACATCGCCGGCCTGCAGAAGCTGGGGGCGTCCATCTCGCTCGAGCACGGCAATATCCAGGCCCGGGCCGGTCGCCTGCGCGGCGGCGAGATCGAGTTCGAAAAGAAGACCGTGACGGGCACGGAGAACCTGCTCATGGCCGCGGCCCTGGCCAAGGGCGAAACGATCCTGAAGAACTGCGCCCGGGAACCCGAGGTGACCGACCTGGCCGCGCTCCTCAACAAGATGGGGGCCCGGATCGAGTGGGTCGATGAGGACACGGCCCGCGTCCGCGGCGTGAAGGCCCTCGGCGGGGCCGCCCACGACATCATCCCGGACCGCATCGAGACGGGGACGTTCCTGGTCGCCGGCGCCCTGACGGCGGGCGATATCCTCCTCGAGGAGGTCGTCCCGGCCCACGCGGCGGCCGTCATCGAGAAGCTGCGGGCCTCAGGAACGGCCGTCGAGCCCGAAGGCGAACGCGGCCTGCGGGTCGTCGGCAGCCCCGAGGTCAAGCCCCAGGACATCACGACCTCGCCTTACCCCGGATTCCCGACGGACATGCAGGCCCAGTTCATGGTCCTGCTGACCCAGGCGCCGGGCACTTCGATTCTCACCGAGACCATCTTCGACCGCCGCTTCTCCCACGTCAACGAACTCGTCCGGCTCGGGGCCGCGATCGAGGTCCAGGGAGACAGGGCCATCGTCAAAGGAAGGACCCCTCTTTCCGGGGCCGAGGTCGTGGCCACCGACCTGCGGGCCTCGGCATCACTCGTCCTGGCCGGGCTCATCGCCACGGGCGAAACGGTCATCAGCGAGATCGAACACCTCGACCGCGGCTACGAACGGATCGAGAACAAGCTCCGCGGGCTCGGCGCCTCGATCGAAAGGATCACGGCATGAGCGGCCCGGCCCCTGAGAGCTGCCTTTTTTGCCGGATCGTCCGAAAGGAGCTCCCGGCCGCCGTCCTGTTCGAGAACGAGCGCATCCTGGCCTTCGAGGACATCCGTCCCCGGGCCCCGGTGCACGTCCTGGTCATCCCCAAGGCCCACTTCGCCTCCCTGAACGAGGCGCCGGAAGGCTCGGAGGGCCTCCTCGGCGAGATCCTGTCGACGGCCCGGACGGTCGCCCGGCAAAAGGGGATCGACGGGTCGGGTTACCGCGTCGTCCTCAACACCGGCCCGCACTCCGGCCAGGAAGTCTTCCACATCCACTTCCACGTCCTCGGAGGCCGGCCCATGGCCTGGCCGCCCGGCTGAACCATGGCCTACCTCATCGACGGCAACAACCTCCTGGGAAGGATCGCCCCGCACGAGCTCCGGGAACGGGGCGGCCGCGAGGGACTCGTCGTCCGGCTGCTGGCGTTCCAGCGCTTGACACGCGCCCGCATCCACGTCGTGTTCGACGGCAGCCCCGAGGAGGAGCCCGTCGCCGACGTCCTCAATCCCAAGTTCACCGTTCACTACCCCGGGCGGGGCCAGAGCGCCGACGAGGTCATCGCCGGCCTCATCGAGCGGCAGACGGACCGCCGCAGCTTCTTTGTCGTCAGCTCGGACCGGGCCATCCGGGGCCTGGCCAAAGCCCACGGCCTGCAGTCGGTGACTTCGGACGAGTTCGCCCGCGAGATCAAGCGGGCTCTCAGAGAAAGACGCGACCAGCGGGCCATGGAAAAAAAGGTCGAGGCCGCCTCGCCGCTCGAGGTCGATCTCTGGGATGAGGTTTTCAAGACCAAGCCATGAAGAGCTTCTCGATCGTCGGAACGGGACGTGTGGGAACGGTCCTCGGCCGGGCCCTGGCCGCCAAGGGCTGGACGCCGCGGGCCCTGTGTGACAGGGACGTGAAGACGGCCCGGGAGAGCCGGCGGCTTATCGGCGGGGGCTCAGCCACGCGGGAACTCCGGCGCGCCGGCCGGGGCGCGGATGTCGTTTTCGTCACCGTGCCCGACGCCTCCGTCGCGACCGTGGCCGCCGAGCTGGCCGGGGCCGGCGAGCGCTGGACCGGGCGCGTCGTCCTCCACACGAGCGGCATCCTCCCGGCTCGAGCTCTCGATCCGTTGAGAAAGCTGGGCGCCGCGGTCGCCTCCGCCCACCCCGCTCAGGCCTTCCCCGCAAAAGATGTCCGCGCCGGCCTTTTCAAGGGAGTTTTCTGGGGCCTGGAGGGCGACCCGGAAGCCCTCCGCGTCGCCTTGGGCATGGTCCGATCCCTCCGTGGCCGGGCCCTGCTCCTCACCGAAGAGGACAAGCCCCTCTATCATGCCGCCTGCAGCCTGGCCTCCAACGCGTTGGTCGCCCTGGAGCGTACGGCGGCCGGGCTCCTAGCGGGAACGGGGATCTCGGAGGCCTGGGCCGCGGCCGTGCTTTTCCCGCTCGTGCAAGGAACTTTACAGAACGTAAAAAACCTTGGCTGGGAAAGGGCCCTGACCGGGCCCATCGCCCGGGGGGACGTCGGGACCGTCCGGAAACATCTGGAAGCCCTGGATGCTTACCCGGAGGTCCGGGAGGTCTATGCGGCTCTCGGCAGGCGGGCCCTGGCCGGGCTCCCGGGGGGGCGCGTGCCCGGCCCAAAGGTCAAACAGATGAAGCGTCTGCTGGGAGGTGGATGACCTCCTCTTCCAGCCGGATGCCGAACTTGGCCTGGACGCTGTCCTTCAGCTTCAGAGCCAGGAGCAGAACATCCCGGCAGGTTGCGTTCCCCGTGTTGATGATGAAATTGCAGTGCTTCTCGTAGACGGCGGCCCCCCCGACGGCGAGGCCCCTGGCTCCGGCCTCTTCGAGGAGGCGGCCGGCGGCGACCTTGCAGCCGTCGGTCGAACAGGGGTTCTTGAAATAGCTGCCCGCGCAGGGAGTCCCCCATGGCGGGTGCTTCGTCCGCCGCATTTCCAGATGGTCGCGCAGCAGGGCTTCGGAAGCCTTCCTGTCCCCCGGAGAGGACACCAGAACCGCCTCGAGAACGATCCGGCTGCTCTTTCGCAGAGAGGAATTCCGGTAACCAAAGCCCAGGTCCTCCCCTGGGACGGTCCTTTCCGCGCCGCCCGGCTCGAGGATGACGGCGGACTCCAGGACGTCGGCGACGCTCCGGCCGAAAGCCCCCGCGTTCCCGGTCACAGCGCCGCCCACGGTGCCCGGGATCCCGACCAGGAACTCCAAGCCCGCCAAGTCCGATTTCAGGGCTGCCCGCAGGAGGGCGGACAGGCTGGTGCCCGAGAGGGCTCTCAGTCGACCCTCGCCGTAGGCCGTTCCCTCCGTCCGGTTCCTGATGATCAGGCCCCGGAACCCCTCGTCGGCGAAGAGGACGTTGGTGCCCCCGCCGATGACGCGATAGGGAGCTCTTTCCCGGACGGCCAGGGCCACCGCCGCCCTGAGGTCTTCGAGCCGACGGGCCTCGTAGAAGAAATCGGCCGGCCCTCCGATCTCGAAGCTCGACATGGCCGACAGGGGGACGTTGACCGAAAAGGCGTCCCCGAAAAGCTCGAGGAGGGCCTCCCGGAACGCCTGGTTCTTGTCCATCGCCATATTATAAGATATCGGGAACTTGGAAGCAAAACGGGCCGAAACCTTCGGTCTTGGCATAAATTTTGCTATAATTACTATTGGTTTGCGTAAAGATTGACATTTACCGGGAGTCGGGCTATGATTTCCGAAATTTTCGCGGGAGGTGGTTCATGAAAAAGACGACGTGGACAGCGTTGATCCTGATGGCCCTCATGGCGGGCTTTTTGTCCGCCCAGAGCGCCGATGAGGAATATCTCAAGGCCATGCAGCTTACGGACAACTGCCAGAAGGTCAAGGCCCTCGAGGCCTACATCGCCAAATACGCGGGACAGGGAACGACCTACGAGAACTGGGCGCACGTCTACTACTGCCTGACCCCCTGCCCGACGAAGAACGCCCAGACGGCGGCCGAGGCCGGCGAGAAGGCCCTGACCATGAGCGGCATCGACGGCCAGAACAAGATGGC
>JAWOHF010000238.1:0-12729 GCA_046496285.1 Candidatus Aminicenantota bacterium | reverse complement strand
GCTGGCGACCTCGAAAGCCAAGCCGGCCGGGTTTTTCGAGGTCAAGGAGGGGGAGGAGCGGGAGTTCCTGCGCGGCCTGGCGATCGAGAAGCTGCCCGGCATCGGCCCCAAGGCCCAGGTCGTCCTGCGGCTGATGAACATCCACCGCATCGGCGAGCTGTGGGAACTGCCGCGGACGACCCTGCGCGCGCTCTTCGGCCAGGCCGGTGACGACGTCTACCTGCAGTCACGCGGCCTCGACAGCCGCCCGCTGGTCACCCGGACGGCCCCCAAGTCGGTGTCGCGCGAGGCGACCTTCCTCGAGGACCTCTGGGACAAGCGTCTGCTCCTGGCCCACCTGGCCTATCTCTGCGACCGGCTGACCCTGGCTCTGCGTGAGGAGAGCCTCTACGCTCACGTCATCGAGGTCAAGGCCCGCTACGCGGATTTCAAGACCGAGATCAAGCGCCGCCTCGTCCTGACGCCGCTCCAGGACATGGGCAAGATCTACAAGATCGCCGAGGAGCTGTTCCTGGAGCTTTTCTCCGGGTCGCGGCTGGCCCTGCGCCTGGTCGGGGTCAAGGCCTCGGACCTGGCCCGCGTCCGGCCCCTGGCGCTCTTCGAGCCGTACTCGGAGCGGCCCGAGAGGCTGGGCCGGGCCCTCGACCAGGTCCGGGAGAAGTACGGCTTCGGGTCCGTCCTGACGGCCCGCGAGAAGATGCTCGACACCGTCTACGCCTTCGAGCCCCGGCGCGGCTACGTCCTGAAGACGGCGTCCCTGACGAAGTGAGGCCATGTTCGTCCCGCTCCGCATCCATTCCGTGTACAGCCGGGGGAAGGGCAGTGTGACGCTCGAGGAGGCGGCGGGTTGGGCCGTTCGGCGGCGCCTGCCGGCCGCGGCCCTGGCCGACACGGGCAACCTCTACGGCTGGGGGAAGTGGAAAAGGGCCGCCGCGTCCGGCGGGTTCAAGCCGCTCTTCGGTTGCGAGCTCGAGCGCGGCGGCTGCCGATTCGTGTTCCTGGTCAAGAGCCGCGAGGGCTACGGGAACCTGATGGGGATCTTCAACGGGAAGGACGTCGGAGGCACGGCCGGCCTGGTCGTCATCTATGTTCCGGGCGGAGGCGGGGGCCGGGAGGGCGTGGGGACACGTACCCAAGGTGCGTGTCCCCCGGCTCCGGGAAGCGAGAAGGGAGGACAGGATCGCGCCGCCGGTGTCGCCGAAATGAGCGGGAAGGACGCGAGGGCGGAGTCGCGTGAAAAGGGGAGGGGAGAGAAGGAGGCGATGCTGGCGGACTTGCGGGAGAGGGTCGCGCCGGGGGACCTCTATCTGGGGGCCGATTTCGCCAACTTCCGTCGGATCTTGGGGACATGTTCCAATTTCCAGGAAATTGGTACGTGTCCCCGAAAATTTGGCCTGCCGGTCGTCTGGGCCAACCCCGTCAAGTACCTGACGAGCCCCGAGCGGCTCGTCCTCGTCCATGCCATCGACAAGAAGCGGCCCTACCCGCCCGAGCGCGACCGGCTCCTCGGCCGGGCCGGGCTTTTCGGGCCCGGTCAGGAAGCGGCCGCCCTGCGCCGCTTCGGCGACCCGGCCAAGGAGGCCCTGGCCCGGAGCCTCGAGGTCGCCGAGAAGTGCGAGTTCGCCTTCGACGACATCGTCCCGAACCTGCCGGCCGGCATCTTCCCGCGGACCCTCCGGGAGGCCGTCACGGAGCGGCTGGCCGCCGCCGGCGACCTGACCTGGAAGGAGCGTCAGCGGGCCCGCCGCGAGCTGGCCGTCGTCGAGGGCGCGGGCTTCGGCCCGTACTTCCTCATCGTCCACGACATCGTCGAGTTCGCCCGTCGCCGCGGCATCCTCCACAACCTGCGGGGATCGGGGGCGTCGTCGTTCCTGGCCTGGCTCCTCGGCCTCTCCCATGTCAACCCCCTGGCGTTCGACCTCTACTTCGAGCGCTTCCTCAACCGGGGCCGGTCCGACCCGCCCGACATCGACCTCGATTTCGACTCCCGCCGCCGCGACGAGGTCCTGGCCTACGTCCTCGACAAATACGGGACCGGCAAGACCGGAGCGGCCTTCGTCTGCAGCCTCAAGAGCTTCGGGGCCAGGTCGGCGCTCTACGAGACGCTCCGGGCCTTCGGCGCCCCTCCCGAGGAGGCCCGGTCGCTCGCCAAGCGCGCCCCGTATTTCGCGGAACCGTCCTGGCTGCGGCGGGCTGCCCCCGCCCCCGGATACCTCGAGGCCTGGAAGCTGGCCGCCGAGCTCCAGGACGTCCACCACGAAATATCGCTCCACGTCGGCGGGGTCATCCTGACGCCGGCGCCCGTCGAGCGCCGTCTGCCGCTCGAGATCTCGGCCAAGGGCCTGCGCATGACCCACTTCGACAAGGACGCGGTCGAGGACCTGCGCCTGATCAAGCTCGACCTGCTCTCCGTGCGCGGCCTGGCCGCGATCTCGGCGACCAAGGACAAGCTCAAGCTGCGGGCACTGCCGCCCGACGACGCCAAGACTTACGCCGCGCTGCAGGGCGCGCGGACGGTCGGCTGCTTCCAGGTCGAGAGCCCGGCCATGATGAACCTTCTGCGCCGGATGAAGCCGGCCGGCATCCACGACGTCATCCAGGCGCTGGCCCTGGTCCGGCCCGGCCCGACCGAAAGCGGGATGAAGGAGGCGCTCCTGCGGCGGCGAAGCGGCGGGCGAGGGGCGGCCCCGGAGGACGCTTTCCTGGCCCGCATCCTGCCGGAGACCGGCGGCATCCTCCTCTACGAGGAGCAGGTCATGCAGGTCGCCGAGCGCGTGGCCGGGATGCCGGCCGAGGAAGGGGACCTCCTGCGGCGGGGCCTGCGCAAGGGGAGGGGCGGCGACCCGGCCCTCCGGGAGAAGTTCTTCCGCGAGGCCGAGGAGCGGGGATACGTCCCGGCCGATGTCGAGCGGCTGTGGAAGACCATGGAGAAATTCTCCTCCTACTCCTTCAACAAGGCCCACAGCGCCTCCTACGCCCACATGGCCTACCAGGCGGTCTACCTCAAGGTCCACCACCCCGGGCCGTACTTCGCGGCCGTGCTCAACGCCGGCGGCGGCTACTACGACCTCCCCGAGTACGTCGCCGAGGCCAAGAGGAGCGGCCTGCTCATCCTGGGGCCGGACGCCAACCGCAGCGCGGCCGGGTTCGAGGTCGAGAACGGCGGCGCGAGGGGGGCGGAGGCCCTCCGCGTCGGCCTGACCTCCATCAAGGGGCTGGGGACGAAGACCGTCGAGCGCGTTCTCGACGAGAGGCGTGCGGGGGGCGAATACGCGTCGGTCGCGGATTTCCTGGCCAGGATCAAACCGACCAAGACCGAGCTCCTGTCGCTCATCCGGGCCGGGGTCTTCGACTCTCTCGAGCCTCGGCGGACGCGCCAGGTCCTGCGCTACTTCCAGGGCCTCGAGCACATGGACGAGGTGGCCGATATCGCCCCGGACGAGAAGCGGCGCATGGTTTACGGATCGCTCGGCTTCCTGCCGGAGGGCGACGACCTCGAGCTCTTCGAGGGCCGGCGTCCGGCGCTCCGGGTCAGGGACCTCAAGGACTGCGCCGGGACCCTGGTCGAGCTCGTCGTCCGGGTCGTCGACGCCCGCCAACGCCTGACGTACGGGATGATGCGGGACGGCAACGGGAGCGGTGAGCGAGGGGGAGCGAAGTTCTTTTATCTGTTCGAGGACGAGACGGGGCTTCTCGAGGGCGTCGGCGAGACCCGTTGCCTCACATACGGGACCCCGCCCGTCTGTTTCCTGCGGGGCGAGGTCCGCAAGAACGGCCAGGGTGTGCCCAAGATCCACGGCTGCTCGTTTCTGAGGGCATTTTGAACCGGGGACATCTGCCGAAAGTACGTGTCCCAACCTGAGGAGGCATGATATGGACAATTACCGGTTTTCCGTGTACGTCATCCGCGACGGCGAGGGCTGGGCGGCCGTCTGCCCGGAGTTCCCCGATTGCCGGGCCCGGGGCGCGACCTATGACGAGGCCCTGACCAACCTTCGGGAGCTCATACAGATCTTTGTCGAGGACGGACTGGGCGACGACGAGCCGCCGCCTCAGCTCAGGGACCCGCGCTCCATGAACCCTTCGCAACACAGCAGATGTGGCCGGATCGGCTCGCCCGGAGGGTAAGAATGCCGGTCTTTCCGGGAGCAGCTTCCGGGAATCCTATGAAAGATTGGCAAGTTGGAGATCTTACGGCTATCGCATGAGTTAGGTGGCACATCGGCATTCTTATGAATAGATCAGGCTCAGGGCGTTTGAAAAATAAGAGTAGCTAGGGAATTGCACTTGACAATAATAAGATAATAGCATATAAAATATTATGGAGTATGAAATGATAAGAAAAACAGTGCTTCTGGATGATGATCTTGCCAAGGATCTCGACCTTTTTGCCCGCAAGGATGAAAGGGATTTTTCGGGGGCCTTGAGATATGCGGCCCGGATCGGGCTTCTGGCCGTCGAAAACCCTGAGCTGACCGTTCAGGAGATCAAGGACATCCTCGAGGCCAAGGCGGAATACGAAGCAGGACGGGTTTCCGAGCTGGACATCCAAGCGATCTGAATGCGCCTGCTCGAAACCTCCAAGTTCGGCAAGCTCAGGTCCAGGCTCAAGGACGATGCCGAGCGCGAAGCCTTGAAGGGCGCCGTTCTGGCCGTCGCCGAGAATCCCTTGTCCGGCAAGAAGCTCAAGGGCGAATTCAAGGAATTGCGCTCTTTCTGCTATGCCGTCCGCGGGCAAGCCCGCCGATTGATCTACAAGCTGGACGAGGATGCCGTCGTTCTCTTCTCGTTCGGTCCGCGGCAGGGGATCTATAAGTGATCCGGGCGGTTGTCAATCGCGGCGGGCTGCGTTAGAATGGGGGCGTCCCCTGTTCCTCCGATCATGGCCGATAATCATATAACCCTGAGCGGGGAAGTCCGGGCCCGGATCGCCGAGCTCGGCAGCGTCGACATCCTGGTCGGCATCCCCAGCTTCAACAGCGCCCGGACCATCGGTCATGTCGTTCGGGCCGTCGAGGCCGGGCTCTCCAAGTATTTTCCCGGCTCGCGGTCCCTGCTCGTCAACTCGGACGGCGGCTCGACCGACGGGACGATGGACGTCGTCCGTCAGTCCGGCGCCGACTTCGATTCGATCCTCCTCTCCCCGCAGGACGGCCGGTTCCACAAGCTCGTCACTCCCTACTCCGGCATTCCCGGCAAGGGCAGCGCCTTCCGGGCCGTCTTCGAGATCGCCCGGGAGCTCGGCGTCAAGGCCTGCGCCGTGGTCGACTCCGACCTGCGGAGCATCACCCCGGAATGGATGGAGCTGCTCGTCAAGCCGGTCCTCGAGGAGGGCTATGATTACGTGTCCCCCTACTATCAGAGGCACAAGTACGACGGCACGATCACCAATTCCATCGTCTACCCCCTGACCCGGGCCCTCTACGGAAAACGAATCCGCCAGCCGATCGGCGGCGACTTCGGGTTCTCCGGGCGGCTGGCCTCGTTCTATCTCGGCAAGGACGTCTGGGAGACCGACGTGGCCCGCTTCGGCATCGACATCTGGATGACGACCACGGCCGTGGCCAACGGCTTCAAGGTTTGCCAGGCCTTCCTGGGCGCGAAGATCCACGACGCCAAGGACCCCGGAGCCGACCTCAGCGCCATGCTCCACCAGGTCTTCAGCTCGGTCATCGGCCTCATGGAGGAATACCCCGGCGTCTGGCGGGACGTCGCGGGGTCCGAGCCCGTACCCACGTATGGCTTCGCCTATTCCGTCGGGCTGGAGCCCATCCACGTCAACCTCGACAAGATGCTCGAGAAATACCGCATGGGCATCACCGACCTGGCCGTGCTCTACCAGTCCTTCCTGCCGCCGGACATGCTGGCCTTCCTGAAG
The DNA here is from genome assembly GCA_046496285.1 of Candidatus Aminicenantota bacterium. Taxonomy (GTDB): domain Bacteria; phylum Acidobacteriota; class Aminicenantia; order Aminicenantales; family Saccharicenantaceae; genus RBG-16-66-30. The sequence continues at coordinate 6,851 of JAWOHF010000238.1, read as the reverse complement.
TCCCTGGCCGAAGAGCCCCGGGACCGCTTCGTCTTCCCGGACAAGGAGTGGGTGAGAACGATCTTTCGCTTCGCCCTGGCCTGCCGCCGGAAGGTCATGAGCCGGGAGCATATCATCAAGTCCCTGACGCCCCTGTACCTTGGCAAGGTCGCCTCCTTCGTCATCGAGACCTGGGACAGCACGGCCGAGGACGTCGAAAAGAGGCTCGAGGAGCTCTGCCTCGAATTCGAGAGGGAGAAGCCCTATCTCGTCGAGCGCTGGGAGCGGAAGGCGCGGGGTTCCGTCAAACCAAGGAGGTCGACATGAAAAGCTTCATCGCCAAGGTCGTCACGGAGCCGCTGCAGGACCTGTTCCAGAAGGCCGCCGAGTATCTGCCGACCGTCCTCACCGGCCTGGTCGTCTTTCTGCTCGGCCTGTTGCTGGCCTGGGTCGTCAAGCTCCTCGTCGTCCGGTTCATCAGGCTCCTGAAGCTCGAAGGGGCCTTCCTCCGCTCCGGGGTCACGGACGCCCTCCAGAAAATGGCCGTCAAGGACACGCCGGCCAAGCTCATCGGCCGGATGTTCTACTGGCTGGTCGTCGTCATCTTCTTCATCCTCTCGCTGTCGGTGATGAAGATCCCGGTCATCGACGAGCTTCTCGGGAGATTCCTCCTCTACCTGCCCAATATCTTCGTGGCCCTGATCATCATTTCCATCGGTGTCTTTCTCGGCAACTTCCTGGGCCGGGCGGCCCTCATCGCCTCGGTCAACGCCGGAATCCGACTCTCGGGCCTCCTGAGCAAGAGCGTCCGGGCCGTCATCCTCATGTTCGCTGCCGTGATGGCCCTCGAGCAGCTGGGCATCGCCCGCAGCACGGTCATCGCGACCTTCACGATCGTGTTCGGCGGCATCGTCCTGGCCCTGGCCCTGGCCTTCGGGCTCGGGGGGCGCGGCCTGGCCGCGGAGTTCCTGGAGAAGCGCTTCAAGAAAGAGGCCATCGGACCGGGGAAAGACAAGGAAGACGAGCTGCAGCACCTGTAGACGGAACCCTTCCCTGTCCCTAAAACTTGAGCGGAACAGGTCAGCTTGCCCGGGACAAGCTCACCCGCGGCCGGCGGCCCGGGTCATCTCGGCCAGGCCGCCCGCCAGGCCCCCGTCGAGACTTCCCGGCCGGAGCCGCCATTCCCAGTTCCCGCCGATCGTCGCCGGCTTGTTCATCCGGGCTTCGGCTCCCAGGCCGAGCAGGTCTTGGGCCGGCACCACGGCCAGGCCCGCGGCGGACGTGAGGGCCAGCCGGACGAGCTCGGGCGCGACGGACGACGCGTCGACGGACCGGCCGACATAACCCGCCAGCCGGTCCTTTTCCTCGGGCCGGGCCTCGAGCTCGAACCACCCGCGGGCCGTGTTGTTGTCGTGCGTCCCGGTGTAGACGACGCAGTTCCTCTCGTACATGTGAGGCCGGTAAGGGTGGTCCGGGTCGTCGTCGCCGAAGGCGAACAGCAGCACTTTCATCCCCGGGAACCTGAAATGGTCCATGACCTCCCGGACGTCGGGCGTGATGGTGCCCAGGTCCTCGGCGATGATCGGCAGCGGCCGGAAGGCCCGCCGCAGCCTCCCGAACAGCTTGCGGGCAGGCGCCTCGACCCACTTCCCGTTGGCCGCCGTGCTGTCGCCGGCCGGAACTTCCCAGAAGCCGACCAGTCCCCGGAAATGGTCGACCCGGACGAGGTCGAAAAGGCGCAGGTTGTGTTCCATCCGCCGGACCCACCAGTCGAACCCCCTGTGCTCGAGGACGTCCCAGCGGTAGAGCGGGTTGCCCCAGAGCTGTCCGGTCGCGCTGAAGTAATCCGGAGGGACCCCGGCCACGGCGGCCGGCATCTTCCGTCCGTCGAGCTTGAATATCCCGGGGTCGGCCCACACGTCGGCGCTGTCGTGATCGACGTAGATGGGCATGTCGCCGACGATCCGGATGCCCCGCTCCCGGCAGCGGGCCCGGAGCGCCGACCACTGCCTGAAAAAGAGGTACTGACGGGCCTTCTCCTTCCCGATCTCCGGGCCGAGGGTTTCGCTCAGGGCGGCCACGGCGGCGGGTTCCCGGTCCCGGATCGCCGGCGGCCAGTCCGTCCAGGGCCGGTTGCCGAAAGAGCCCTTGAAGGCGACGAACGCGGCGTAATCGTCCAGCCAGCCGGTGTTGGCCGCGCAGAATCCCTCCCAGGCCGCATCGCTCTTCCGCTCGAGGAAGGCCGCGCAGGCCTTTTCGAGGAGAGGCGTTTTCCAGGCCGTCACGCGTTCGTAGTCGACCCGGCCCGCGCGCCCCGCGGGCGCCGAGACCAGGTCGCAATCCCCGAGGAGACCGTCCCGGACCAACTCTTCGGGGCTGATGAGGAGCGGAGAGAAGGCGAACGCGGACGTGCTGTGATACGGGGAATTGCCGAAGGCCGTGTCCGTGGGGTTGAGCGGCAGGACCTGCCAGCATCCCTGCCGGGCGTCCGTCAGGAAGTCGGCGAACCGGAAGGCCTCGGGCCCCAGATCCCCGATCCCGAAGGGCGAGGGCAGGGAGGTCACGTGCAGGAGGACACCGCTTTCTCTTCTTTCCAAGGATCTCAACTTGCGGCGAAAAAAAGCTGGGTCCCGATCCTTTTCAGCCGGGCCCGTTCCTCGGTGGGCCCCACGCTGGCCCGGCCGTCCTTCGCCTCCCGCTCGAGGCCGCGTTTGATGGCGAAGAAGATGTTCTGGCTCTTCCAGAGGTTGGGGTCGAGGCCCAGGATCTTGACGATCCGGAAGAGCTTCTCGACGGCCTCCAGGCGCCCGGGATCTTCGGGGTCCTCGGACAGGGACTCGAAGAGAGCGTTGAGCCGCCGTTCGGCTTCGAAATCCAGGAGGGCCTTGTTCATCGTGAACCCCCAGCGCTCGAACTCCGAGGCCAGCTTGCGGGCCTTTTCGGGGTCCGGGTCCTGATCGGCCAACAGACGGCTCAGGTCGGAGTTGAGGACGAACTCGGCCGTGGCGACCAGCGTCCCGGGAACGGGGATCTGCAGGTCGCGCATGGCCTGCATGAGGGGGTAGTGGTCGTCGTGGACCCGGCGCATGGACGCCTCGACGTCCTTGAGGGCCGATTCGAGGACCGTGTCGAGGACCTTCCGCCGGACGTCCCGGAACAGGTGCCGCAAACTGAAGCGCTGGGGGCCGAAGTGCTTTTCCATGAGCTGGATGACCCCCGGGATGTCGCTCCGGGAGAAGGCCTCCTTGATCTCAATCCGGGTCTTGGAAAAGCCGTCGGAGCCGCCGTGCGGGCGGGCCGCGGCGATGAGATCGTGGCCGCCGAGATGAAGGACGGCGAATCGGATCCTGTCCTCCTCACCCAGGATCTCGGAGCGGACCAGGCCTCTCCCGACGAGGAGGCTTTGCCGGCCGGCCGAGGACCGGTCGGAGCCCATCGCGGCGACCGTGTAGGCCCCAATGGCGATCTTCTTCGGATAGCGCTCGAAGAGGGAGGAGATGGCGTAGTGGACGCCGACCCGGAGCAGGTCGACGACGGCCGGCTTGACGTGCTCCTCGTAGACGGCGGCCCCGTGGGGGAACCGGGGATCATTGCCCCGGGCTTTCTCGACGGTCCGGACGAAAGCCGGCTCGGGGTCGTCCCCGCCGCATTCGCGGGCCAGCTGCATGGCCCGGGCGGCGTACTGAAGCACCTGGACCGTTTCGATGCCCGTGACGTCGTCGAAGAACCAGCCGCAGCTCGTGAACATGAGCTGGGCGTGGCGCTGCATCTCCAGGAGCTTGAGGGCCCGGACCCGCTCTTGCGGGGCCAGCTCCCGGCCCGCGTTCCGCGAGAAAAAAGCGGCCACATTCTGCGGCGACCGGTCGAGGACGACGCGGATGTAATCGTCACGGGCCTTCCAGGGGTCCCCGACAAGGGCCGCCCCCTCTCTCTCGTAGAGAACGGCCAGTTCGTTCCTGAGGCAGTCCATGGCCTCCCGAAGAGGGGCCCTCCAGGCCTGATGCCAGCCGGGATGCAGCCCCGTATTGCAGCCGCAGTCGCTCCGCCACCGCTCGACGCCGTGAGAACAGCTCCAGGACGATCCCTCGACGATCTCGACCTCGCAGGCCGGGGAATGCTTCTCCAGGAACTCGCCGTAGACCGTGAGCCGCGTCCGGGCGTCCCGCTCGATGGTCCGGAGGGCGTAGGCCAAAGCCATGTCGCCGAAGCGGTGATGGTGGCCGTAGGTCTCGCCGTCCGTGGCGATGTGGACGAGCTCGGGGCCCTCCGCGTGGCCGGAGAAGGCCCCGAGGAGCCTGGCGCTGAAGCCTTCGCCGTTCTCGAGGAGCCGCCCGAAGGCGATGTCCCTCGAGATCGGCCCGTCATAGAAGAAGACGGCGATCGTCGCTCCCGACGGGAGGCGGCAGAGATAAGGAATTTTTGGGTCGACCCGGCCTCCCGTGACGTCCGTCCAGTCGTCTTTTCCGACCGGCCTCACCCGCCTGGCCTGTCCCGGGGCCAGGACGGTGAAGAGGAGACCCTCGGCGGCCAGGATCTCGAGCGTGGCCGTGTCGACCGCGGTCTCTGGCAGCCACATCCCCTCCGGCTTCCGTCCGAAGCGATGCTCGAAGTCGGCGAGCCCCCAGGCGACCTGGGTCCGCTTGTCCCGCGGGCTGGCCAGCGGCAGGATGATGTGGTTGTAGGCCTGGGCCAGGGCCGAGCCGTGGCCGGAAAATCGCTCGCGGCTTTTCCGGTCGGCCTCGAGGATCGCCGCATAGACCGCCGGGTCATGCCTCTCGAGCCAGGCCAGGAGGGTCGGACCGAAGTTAAAGCTGATCTTCTCGTAATTGTCGACGATGTCGACGATCCTCTTCTCGGCGTTCAGGATGCGGGAGGCGGCGTTGGGCCCGTAGCATTCGGCCGCGATCCGCCTGTTCCAGTCGTGGTAGGGAAAGGCCGAATCCTGGATCTCGACCTCCTCCAGCCAGGGGTTCTCCCGGGGAGGCTGGTAGAAATGTCCGTGGATGCAGACGTGCCTGTTCGTGGGGCTCATGGTCTCTTCAGGAACAGGATGCCGAGCGGAGGCAGGTTCAGGGACACGGACTGGTCCCGGCCGTGACAGGGGACGGGCCGGGCCTCGAGACCGCCCAGGTTGCCCTGGCCCGAGCCCCCGTAAAGCCCGGCGTCGCTATTCAGGAGCTCCTTCCAGAAGCCTCCGCCGGGCACGCCCACCCGGTAATCCTGCCGGGGAACGGGGGTCATATTGCAGACGACGAGAAGAGCGTCCGCCGGCGAGCGCCCTTTTCTCAGGAAGCTCATGACACTGTTGTCCCGGTCGCCGAAATCGATCCACTCGAACCCGGCCGGCGTGAAGTCGAGCTCATGGAGGGCCGGTTCGGTCCGGCAGAGACGGTTGAGGTCCTTGACCCAACGCTGGACGCCCGCGTGGGGCTCGTATCGAAGCAGATGCCACTCCAGGCTCCCGTCGTGGGACCATTCCCCTCGCTGCCCGAACTCCGAGCCCATGAACAGGAGCTGCTTTCCCGGGTTAGCGAACTGGAGGCCCAGGAGGAGGCGGAGGTTGGCGAATTTCTGCCAGTCGTCGCCGGGCATCCGTCCGAGGAGCGAGCCCTTGCCGTGGACGACCTCGTCGTGGGACAGGGGCAGGATGAAGTTCTCGGTGAAGGCATACCAGAGGTTGAAGGTCAGCTTGTCCTGGTGGAACTTGCGGTGGACGGGGTCCTTGGAGAAGTACTCGAGGGTATCGTGCATCCAGCCCATGTTCCACTTCCTGCCGAAGCCGAGACCGCCCAGATGGACAGGACGGGTGACCATCGGCCAGGCCGTGGATTCCTCGGCGATCATCTGGGTGTCGGGGTGGGCGCCGTAAACGACCTCGTTGAGGCGCTTGAGGAAGGAGATGGCTTCCAGGTTCTCCCGTCCGCCGTACACGTTGGGTATCCACTCGCCAGACTTGCGGGAGTAGTCGAGATAGAGCATGGAGGCCACGGCGTCCACGCGAAGCCCGTCGAAGTGGTATTTCTCGAGCCAGAAGAGGGCGCTGCTGGCGAGGAAGCTGCGGACCTCGTTCCGGCCGTAATTGAAGATGGCGCTCTTCCAGTCGGGATGGAACCCCTTGCGCGGGTCCTTGTGCTCGTAGAGGTGGGTGCCGTCGAAGAAGCCCGGGCCGTGCTCGTCCTGGGGGAAGTGGGAAGGCACCCAGTCCAGGATGACCCCGATGCCCGCCCGGTGCAAGCTGTCGACGAGGAACATCAGGTCCTGGGGGGTCCCGAAGCGGCTGGTCGGGGCGAAATAGCCGATCGTCTGGTATCCCCAGGAGCCGCCGAAGGGATGCTCGAGAATGGGCAGAAGCTCGACGTGGGTGAACCCCATCTCCCTGACGTAGTCAACGAGGGCCGCGGCCATCTCCCTGTAGCTGAGAGACCTGTGGCCCTCCTCGGGAACCCTCCTCCAGGAGCCGAGGTGGACCTCGTAGATCGAAATCGGAGCGTCGTCGGCTCCCGACCGGTGCCTCCCGGCCATCCATTCTCCGTCCTCCCATCGATAGCCGAGATCCCAGACGACCGAGGCCGTCCTTGGCGGGCCCTCCCAGAGGAAGGCCAACGGGTCCCCTTTATCCACCTTGTATCTCCGGACGGTCGACTCGACGCGGTACTTGTAAAGCTCCCCTTCCGTGGGCCCGGGCACGAAGCCTTCCCAGATGCCCGAGCCGTCCCATCGGGCGGCCAAAGGGTGGGCCTTGGGGTCCCAGCCGTTGAAGTTCCCGACGACCGAGACGCGCTTGGCGTTAGGGGCCCAGACGGCGAACAGCGTGCCCCGCCGTCCTTCGACTTCGAGGACGTGAGCGCCCAGCTTGTCGTAGAGGCGGAACT
>JAWOHF010000220.1:0-7047 GCA_046496285.1 Candidatus Aminicenantota bacterium | reverse complement strand
ATTCTTTTTCCTCCTCTTCAATCATGAATTTTTTTTATTCTCTTTAAACTGAATGATAAAGGCCCCAACCTGGTTATTGTAGCACGCAAGTCATTTGAATGTTCAGGGTCAACTCTAAGCGTCCGCCTCTTCATAGCCCCACTGATCGGGCAGGCGCAGTTTTTCCATATACGGAAATTGCTGATTGAACTGCTCGACCTCGTCGTCGGGCAGATTCTCAAACACCTCCGCTGCGTAAAATTTGCCATGCATCAGCCGCGAGCTGGCCGCGAAATACTCGCCGGAATGGCTGGAGGCCCTCCCCCACTGGCGTCAGCTCTTGCGGGCGGGGTTCGCGCTCTACGACGTCGAGCGGTATGCCGAGGCCGTGGCCGCCTTCGAACGCATGGAAGCGCAGGCCGGCGACGACCGGAGGATCAAGGCCATGAGCTTGATCTGGCAGGGCCACATGCTCGACCTCATGGGCAAGAGGCCGGAGGCCGTGCGCCGCTACGGCCGGGCCGCCGCCATGGACATCGCCGACGGCTGGACCCACTCTCAATACGGCCTCAAGTACGAACTCAGCCCCTACGCCCGGGAGCGCCTAACGACGCCCTTCAAGCGCATCGAGAACAACACCCTCGATTGACGGGATCTCGTCTTGACGGTTTCTTGACAAAGCTTTGACGAAGCCCTGACAAGTCGGCCCCTCCCCTGCCCCATATTGTGTACGCCCTCGACGAGGGCTAAGATTTCACAACGGGAGGGACCTATGAAAAAGGTCATTTTGGGGGTATTGGCGGTCGGGCTGACGGTTGGGGCGGCTCTCCAGCCTCTCAATGCCCAGGACAAGAAGCTCGAGTTCAGTCTCAATCTCGGCGTCATGACCGACGCCGGCTCGTGCGGCACGTTTTCCGATGTCCTGTTCACGTTCTCCCCGCAGCTCGACGTCCGCATCGCCCGGAACTTCATGATCAGCGCCGAAGCCATGGTCATCACGGACGACGGATTCCACTTCGATCCCTTCCTCCTCTATCCCGGAATTCTCTTGAGCTACACCACGGGGAGATTGTCCTTCGGAGGGGGGGCCGTTCTGCCCATGGCTTTCTGGGACGGCGATGTCGAAACCGGCGACCTCATCCCTAAGATCGCCGTCGACTACCGGGCGGGGCATATCAAGCTCACGACGTACATCCTTGTGGACACTCAGCCGCTCTTCTCGTGCAACCTGATCGGGCTCACCGTGGGCTACGTGTTCTAGCCCCAGAAGCCCGCGGTCTCGGCGGCGAAACCAGAGGGGGAGGGCCCCGGGTTTGACAACCCGGGGCGCCCCCTCTACAATCCCAGCTTGTGAGGCCCGCGCGCACCGTTCTCCCGCTCATCCTGGCCTCCCTCATCCTTATTGCGCCCCCGGCGAACGCCCAATCCGTCCGCGAGGCTTCCGCCCTCAAGATCGACGAGCTTATCCGCGTCGACGGCGTCCTCGACGAGCCCGCCTGGGCCAAGGCCCCTGCGCTCTCCGACTTCGTCCAGTTCGAGCCCGACCGGGGGGCGCCGGCCACCGTCCGGACCGTCGTCCGCATCCTCTATGACGATAGGGCCGTCTATATCGGTTTCGAGAACTTCGATCCCGAACCGGGCAGGATCGCCGCCAGCCTCTCGAAGCGCGACTCCGATCTCCGGGAGGACGACTCCGTCGCGGTCTGCCTCGATACTCACCACGACCAGCGGTCCTGCTACTTCTTCCTGACCAACCTCCTCGGGGCCCAGTTCGACGGCCGGTTCACGGACAACGGAACGACCCAGGATTCGACCTGGGACGGCCTCTGGAGATCGGCGGCCCGCCGTACGGAGACGGGCTGGGCCGCGGAGCTGGCCATCGAGCTCTCCTGCCTCAAGTACCGGCCGGGCCGTGACAGGGCATGGGGTCTCGGGCTGGGCCGGGTCTTCCCGCGCCGGCTCGAGTCCAGCTTCTGGCAGGGCCGCGTGGACTCGCCCTACAGGGTCTCCCAGTTCGGGCGGCTCACGGGCCTCGATCTCGAGAAGGCCTCCAAGGCGCTCCAGGTCGTCCCCCACGTCATCGGCAGGCTCGAGGATTGGCGCGACGCCGGGGCCTCTGCCGGACTCGACGCCCGGTACGCGTTCAGCCAGACCGTGTCGGGCGACCTGACCCTCAACCCCGATTTCGCCACGGTCGAAGCCGACGAGGAGGAGGTCAACCTGACCCGCTTCGCCCTCAGCCTGCCTGAGAAGAGGAATTTCTTCCTCGAGGGCTCGGAGATCTACCGTCAGCGCATCCAGCTGTTCTACTCTCGGCGCATCGGCGACATCTACGGCGGGGCCAAGGTCTACGGCAAGGCGGGCGGGTTCGAGTTCTCGGGTTTGAGCGCCCAGACCAAGCCGGACGACGAGGCCGGCGCCGGGTCGGCCAATTTCTCCGTCTTCCGGCTGAAGACCGATGTCCTCAAGGACTCGTCCATCGGCTTCCTGGCCGCCAACCGGCTCGCCGGCGGCCGCAACGCGGGCACCGCCGGCATCGACACCGCCCTCAACTTCACGGACACTTTCCGCTTCACCGGGCAGCTGGCCGTGAGCTACGGGGAAGCCACGACGGGCAACGTCGCCTTCTTCCTCCGGCCGACGGTCGACACGGCCACATTCCATTTCCATGTCCGGTACTCGCAGCTCGGCGAGTTCTTCGGCGACAACGCCAACACGGTCGGCTTCGTCCGCGACGACAACCGGCGCGAGCTGGACTCGGCCCTGTCCAAGGCCTTCTGGGTCAAGCGGGGCCTCCTCGAGCGCATCGAATACGAATCGAACTACAACATCTACTGGGGCCTGAACGGCACTCTGCGGTCCTGGCAGATCGACGAAGGGCTGACGCTCGACTTCCGGAACAAGCTCTCCTTCGAGGCCGAGCACACCGAGGAGTACAAGCTCTTCGAGGAGGAGTTCCGCAACCGCCAGACCGAGCTCACCCTGGGCTACAACACCAGGGAATGGCAGTCGGCCCGCGTCTCCTACGCGTTCGGGCGCAACTTCGGCCTCGACTTCGACCTGGTCGAGGGATCGTTCAACTGCAAGCTGACCCGGGATCTGGCCCTGGAATACGGTTTGACACGCCTGGTCTTCGATCCCGACCCCGAGGACGAGAGCACCTGGATCCACTCCCTGCGAGCGACCCAATACTTCACCAAGGACCTGTTCCTGAAGCTCTACGGCCAGGTCAACTCGGCCATCGACAAGACCAGCGTCCAGCTGCTCTTCGTCTACCGCTTCCAACCGCCCTTCGGCCTCGTCCAGCTCGCCTACCAGCGCGGCTCGACCGTCTTCGGGGTCGCCGGAGAGCGGACCGACACCCTGTTCATGAAGTTCGCGTATATGTTCTAAGGCGCGGATGACCTTGTCATCCCGGCGGGTCTGCGATATCTTCGGGGCATGAAAGCGAGGCAGACCATGACAGAACGGAAAGCGCGGATGCTCCCGGCCCTGGCGGCCCTGTGGCTGACCGTCGCGGTGACCGCGGCGTGTTCGGGCCCCGCCGGCAAGCCGGCGCCGCCCGGGCCCATCGATCCGCAGATCGTCCAGGACCAGGACGACATGGCCTGGGACGACTACCGGCCCATCCCCGGCCGCGACTGGGCCGATCCCGCGCTCAAGCCGGAGCGCGGCTTCAAGCTGGCCGTCGTCGGCATCGACTTCCCTGACCAGCCGTTCGTCATCACCCTGCCCAAGGGCTCGGACCCATTCGGCAACCCGCAGCTCGATCCCGTCGCCCGCGAGAACGTCCCGCAGTTCTACGCCGACTTTTTCACCAAGCCGAACACCGTCAACCGCGGCCACACCATCAACGGCTACTGGATGGAACAGTCGCGGGGCAAGTTCGGCATCACCGAGGTCGACGTCTTCGGCCCCTACCGCATGCCCAGGCCCATCTGGGCCTACGGCCTCAACGAGTACGGCCAGCACGACCAGACCCCCGACGGCAGCCGGGCCGACGGCCGCATGGAGCCCGACTGCGACGCGCTCTGGGCGGCCGACGTCGGCAGGGACATCCGCAAGGAATACGACGCGGTGCTCCGCCTCTACGCAAGCTACGACGAGACGGGCGTCTGGCAGGAGTTCGGCGAGATGAAGTTCGCCTCTCGCGACGACATCCCGCCCGAGTGGGGCAATCCCAACCCCGAGATGCCCCGCTGGGTCCCCACCCGCTACGTCGAGTGGACGAGCTGGCTGGCCGGCTCCCAGCAGTGGGGGCTGTCCTCGATGCGCCAGGGAGAGAATTCCGGGACCATCACCCACGAGCTCGGCCACTTCGCCTTCCGCCTGCCGGACCTCAACAACAACCCCTATGTCCAGCCCTACCGCCGGGCCGCGGCCGGGACCTGGGACATGATGGACCGGGGCTGCTTCAATGGGCCGGGAGGGCCTCATAGGCGCTGGGCGGTGCCTCCGACGCAGGGCGCGGCCATGCCCGCCGGGCTCATGGTCCGCAACCGCCTCGAGAACGGCTTCATCGGCGAGTCCGACCTCCTGCGCCTGAGCCGGGAGGGCCTGGCCCGGGCGGGCCTGGCGGTCGCCGGCGTCACGGCCCGCGCGGTCGAGCCCCTGCCCGGGGAATTCACCGGCGTCTTCGTCCGCCTCGACGGCTCGGACCCGGGCGACCGAACCCCGCCCGACGACCCGGCCGAGAACCCCCTGTCCCCCGGCATCCCGAACTACGACTTCTATTCGCTCGAGGTCGTCCAGCGCGTCGGCTACGACTCGTTCACCCCCGACAACGGGGTCCTCATCGCCAAGAACAAGGACAGCTTGCGCGGCCGCAACGGCGGCCCGAACGCCTTCAACAGCTACATCTGGGTCATCGACGCCCATCCCGAGGACATCGACATGGTCGATTACGTCAAGCCGGGCGGCGAGAAGGTCATGCGGACGATCGCCGACTACCGCCAGCTCAACGACGCCCTGTTCCACGCCGGGCTCGACTCCGGCAGCGAATTCGAACATGTCGACGAGCCCAACCGCCTCCATTTCTACGTCGTCGACCTGCGCCGGGACAAGCGGGGCATCCTGTCCTATACGCTGGCCGTCCGGGCGCTGGACGGGTCGGGACCGCACGAGCGAGGGGTGGCCCTCGAGGCGAAAGCGGCGCGCTCCGGCAAGAAGGTCCGCAGATCCGGTGCGCCCGTGACCTTCGTCCTCAAGAACACTGGCTCGGCCGCGGCCACGGATGCCGAGGCCCATCCCCAGGACGCCCGGGCCTTCCTCGGCTCGGATGTCTACCGTCTGTCCGTCTCCGTCGAGGGGCAGGGCTGGGCCGCCCGGCTCCTCAACGGCCTGGCGGCCGTTGAGCCGGCCGGGACGCGGAAGATCACCCTTTATGTCTCCTGCGGGGATGTGAGCGCCCCGGAGGCGACGGTGACCCTCAGGGCCGTCTCCGAGAGCGATCCGTCCAAGACGGCGACGGCTGCGGTCGCGGTATCGCGTTAGAAGATCGGTCGGCACACGGGGCCCCGGACTTCGGCGTCGCCGTCGAGGACCTTTTTCAGCTCCCGGACGCTACGGATCCCGGGAAGATGCTTGAACTCGCAACCGTTCCGGGGCATCATCGGTTATGCCTTGATGGAGGAGTTCACATGAACATCGTTAAGATCCTGCTTGTCATCGTCGCCGGCCTGATCCTCGTCCTGTTCGCCGTCTCGGGCCAGAAGGTCGAGACCGTCGACGGGGTCCGCCTCGTCCACAACACCGGCCCCGGGGCTTGGGGCAAGACCCCCCCGGTCGTCCTCGAGCCCATCCGCTCGCTGGGCGACGTGGATACGGCCGACGAGAACCTGGCCTTCTACATGCCGGCCAACTTGGTCCTCGACGCCGCCGGGAACATGTACGTCCTGGATTCCGGCAACCACCGCATCCAGAAGTTCGGCCCCGACGGAAAATTCCTGGCCACCATGGGCCGGCAGGGCCAGGGCCCGGGCGAGTTCCTTTACCCGTCGAGGATCGACATCGACGCCGCGGGATATCTCTATGTCTCCGACCCCCACAACAACCGCGTCCAGGTCCTGACGCCCGACGGCAAGGACCACAAGACCATTCGCTTCCTGGAGGGCATGGCCGGGGACGTCTTCAACGGCAAGAGCGGGGAGCTGGTCATGGGCCCGGCCCGCTTCCGGATGAGATTCACGCCCGACGAGCCCGACAGGAAGGCCGAGCTTCCCAAGCTGGTCAAGGTCATCGACATCGAAGGCCAGGTCCTGCGCGAGTTCGGCGACCGCCGTGATTTCAAGGACGAGCTCCTCAACGACTCGGTCAACCAGGTCGTCATGACGGTCGACGCCGAGGGGCGGGCCCATCTCGTCTTCCCTCATCAGAACCGGATCGACAAGTACGCGGCGGACGGTCGCCTCCTGTGGCGGGCCGACCGCGAGCTGCCCTACACCATGGACATCCTGGACAAGGGCAGGATCGAGAGGAAGGGCGGCGGCGTCAGCATCCAAGCGCCGCGGCTGAACCGCTGCGCCGAGAGCGTGGCCGTGGACGGCCGGGGCCGGGTCTGGGTCGTCGGCCTCACCCGCCAGCTCAAGAAGGAGGAGCAGGTCGGGCTGGGCGTGTCGATGTCCATGGGCACGGGCGGGGGCCGGCAGATCGGCTACAAGGTCCACGGCGACACCGACCTCAGGGAGACCGACGTCTATCGCCTCGAGGTCTTCAGCGCCGACGGCACGCTCCTCGGGACATTCCCTCTCGACTTCTTCGTCGACGGCGTCTTCATCCGCGGCGACCGGCTGTTCCTGCTCGACCGCTACCGGGGCGTTCAGTTCCGCGAGTTCAAGATCAAGGGCTGAGAACCGGGAGCCGGGAATCCCACCTTCCTCCCTCTCGGGCGACTAATCTGCTGACGATTTTAATGTGGAGGTTCATCATCATGAGCGTTCGAACGAAGCTCTCCGCGGGCCTGGTGTCCGCGCTGGCGGTGGCTTGCCTTCTGGGCTGGCCGGCAACGGCGGCGGGCGCCGACGCGACCGGACCCCGAGCCGAGGAAATCAGTTTCACGTTCCCCCAGGT
>JAWOHF010000216.1:0-2721 GCA_046496285.1 Candidatus Aminicenantota bacterium | reverse complement strand
GCCCTCGATCAGGCCGTTTCGCTCCTCAAGCCGGGCGGCACGCTGGTCGTCGTCGGCATCCCCATCGAGCCCCGCGTGTCTTTCGACAGCGGACGCCTGCGCCGCAAGGAGATCCGCGTCCAGAGCGTCCGCCGCCAGAACAGGTGCCTGGAGCGGGCCGTGGGCATGATCCACGCGGGCCAGATCGATGTCGACCTCCTGCCGACCCACTTCTTCAAGCTCGAGGCGGCCCGTGAGGCCTACGAGATCGCGGCCGAGCGCCGCGACGGCGTCATCAAGGCCATCGTCACCCCGGGAGAGGAATAGACGCCCACCGCGAGCTCAAGCGGGGTTGATCTTGTAGCCGGCCTTGATGGGCGCCGAGGCCTTGAGCATGGCCGGGACGGGGCAGTAGCGGTCCTCGGACAGCTCCATGGCCTTCTCGACCGAGGGCCCCTCGACCTCCCCCCCCGGAAAAGGCACGGGCGGACTCGGAACGAGCGTCCCGAGTCCGCCCCCAATCCCCGATTTCCCCTAATCCTTCCGCGTACAGAGAAGCTCCATGCCCTTGGCTTCCTGGCCGTCGGGCATGACCATGAACATCTCGAACTTGTATTTCCCGTCCCCCAGGAAGGTCGTCACGTTCTTGATCTTCTGCATCGTCTTTCCGTCCGTCATAGGATCGGGCCATTCTCCGGATTCGGTCAGGAGTTGGCGCGACGCGTCGAGCCTGCCGCTGGTCGTGACGAAGCTCGTGCTCCAGCTGTCGATCCAGAACGTCGTATACGCGTTCCTGAATAGATCGTAGCCGATGATCTCCAGGCCCGCGACTTTCATGCCGGACATCTCGCCCTCCAGATGCGACTTGAGATAACGGCCGCCGAAGATGAGCTCGTTCTTCATGGTCCCCTGGCTCATAACGGGCTCGGTTCCGGGCGCGGGCCAGCTCTTGATATCGACTTCCCAATCTCCCACATACCTTTCGAGAAGCTCGTGGTTCTCCCCCGGGGTGCCGTACTTCATCATCTGCTCCATCATTTTCTTCTCTTGGGCGGACATCTCCTGACCTGAAGACGTCGACATGACCACCCGGGACATCAGAATGCCGAAGCCGGTTATTAGGGTCGCCATAAGCAGGAATTTCGCTGGTTTCATTGCCTTCTCCTCCAAAATTGTCAAATCTAATGCGACTCTCTCCCGCCCCGCTCTGTTTTTATGCAAGAAGCATGCCAGGAAGTCTCGGCGCCCGTCCCCCTGAGCTCCCTGGGGGGCGGGCTGAGATCGGCCCTGCTCGGCCCCCCTTGTATCCTGCCGGGCGGGACAAGTTCCCGGATGAGGGGACGACGGGCGGGGAAGCCCGTGCCTCAGCGCACCCGGCGCTGCCGGGCCGGCGCCACCGTGGCGATCTGGCATATATCTTGCAAATCCGGGATGTGGAGGAGGGGTCGATCATGCCCATCCGCAAGGGATTCGCAATTTGGGAAGGTTCGCTCCGCGAAGGGAAGGGGACCGTCAAACTGGAGAGCGGGCTTTTCGAAGGGCCCTATTCGTTCTCCTCCCGCTTCGAGGACGGGAAAGGGACGAACCCCGAAGAGCTCATCGGGGCCGCCCACGCCGGCTGCTTTTCTCAGGCGCTGGCCATGGGACTCAGCGCCGGGAAGACTCCTCCGCGCAGGATCGAAACGACGGCCGAGGTCGTTCTCGAACCGGCCGGCCGCGGATTCCGGATCACGTCGATCGTCCTGCGGACGGTGGGTGACGTCCCGGGGGCGTCCCAGGACGTCTTCCGTCGGGCCGCCGAGGAGGCCAAGACGAACTGCCCCGTATCCCAGGCCCTGACGGGCGTTAGAATCAGCCTCGTCGCCGAACTCAGGAGCGGACTACTTGGCGGCGAACAGCTGGAGGCCAAAGCATAAAGCGATCTTGGGGCCGCCGAGCTTGATGGACTGCGGGTCGGCCGGCGGCTGTTCCGGCCCGGGGACCCGGGCCGACAGATAGCCGAGTTTCAGGCCCAGGAAAGCCCGTCCGTCCTCCTCCATCAAAAAGAGGCCGGCTTCCGCCTTGTAGCCCGGGCCCTTTCCCCTGGCGATGAACCCCATGGCTTCTTCGCGGAAGCTCAGGCTGGCGATGCCGGCCTCCACGTCAACGCAAAGACGCTCGGAAACCCGGAGAAGGTAGCCGAGGCCGATGGAGATGAACCCCTGGCTGCCCTTGGTCTCGAGACCGAGATCCGGCGTCTTTCCCTCTTCCCGGGATTCCCCGGCGGCGGCCGTCAGGCGGAGGCCCTTATACAATCGCAAGGCCGCCGACACTTCGGGAAGGAGCGCCTCGTTTCCGTAGATCTGCCGGAAGCCCGGGTCCAGAGGGCGCATGAGGCCCGCCCCCAGTGAGATGAAGAGCCGGCTCTCGGCGGACGCCGCCGCCGCCAGAAGCAGCATGACCGGTACAATAAGCGCCCTTTTCATATCGACACTTCGTTGGATTCGCCGATGATGTTGCCCAGGGCGTCGAGAGCGACGACCTTATAGGTGTAGCTCGTCACTGGCTCCAGGAAGGCGTCGTCATAGGTCCACGAAGCGCCGGAGACGGACGACCCCTCGATCTGCTGCAGGGCCTGGTACCCCTGACCGCCTGTTCTCCTGTAGATGATATAAGCGCCGATGACGATCGAGGAGGGGTTGTCGACCGTCACGGTGAGCTTCCCGTATTGCCTCTGGATGATCCAGGCATTTTCGATCAGCC
>JAWOHF010000182.1:0-2930 GCA_046496285.1 Candidatus Aminicenantota bacterium | reverse complement strand
CGGCAACAGGGCGTCGACCGGGCCCTGTCGGCCGGACTGCTTGGCTGGCCCATCACCGACACCCGCTTCGCCCGGGCCCTGGCCCTCGCCCCCAAGCACGGCCTCACGATCCGATCCCGGCTGGCCCGGCTTCCCGAGGCCGACCATCCGAACACGGTGCGCATGGAGATCGTCTCGAAAAGCGGCCGGCGCCTGGAGGCCGTGGCCGAGTCGGTCGGCGGCGGGATGGTCACGCTCACCGAGCTCGACGGCCGGCCCGTCCAGCTCGACGGCAAGAGCCACGCGGTCCTCGTCCTGGTCTCGGCGTGGCAGGCCCGCGAGGCCGCGCTGACCGTCATGGCCGACGGCGCCCCGCACGCCGGCCCGCCCCCCTCGCGCACGACGTCGGGCGGCCGGGTCCTCCTCTCTTTCCGGAGGACCGCCCCGCTCGGCCCCGAGCCTCTGGCCGCCCTGTCGCGGCTCCGGGGCGTCCGAGCGGTTTGGACCGCCGGGCCGCTCTTTCCCGTGAAAAAGGGCGACCCCCTCTTCCGGAGCGGCGCCGGAATGATCGAGTTCGCCCGCCGCAAGCGCCTCTCGCTGGGCCGGGCCGCCCTGGCGTACGAGGCCAAGCTCCTGGGTCTCACCGAACGAGAGGTCGTCAAAGAGATCCTCCGCCGCTACGGCGTCATGCGGGATTCGGTCCGCCTCGGCCTTTCCGGCCGCGGCCTGAGAATGCAGCTCCTGGAACCCACGGCCGGGAAGGTCTTCCGCGCCGAGCGCAGAGGCGCTCTCGCCGCCGGCGGCCTCCACGCCCGGGCCGCGGCCAGGGCCATGGCCGCTCTCCATGTCTCCAACAGCATGGGCGTCGTCTGCGCCGCCCCGACCGGCGGGTCCGCGGGCGTCCTGCCCGGGGTCATCGTCACTTTGGTCGAGGAGAAAAAGCTCGACGACGAAATGATCGCCCTGTCGCTGCTGGCCGCTTCCGCCGTCGGGCTCGTCTTCGCCTACCGGGCGACGTTCGCCGCCGAGGTCGCCGGCTGCCAGGTCGAGATCGGCGCGGCCGGGGCCATGGGCGCCGCGGCCGTGGTCGAAGCGTCGGGCGGGAGCGCCCGCCAAGCCGCCGACGCCGCGGCCATTTCCCTCCAGAACACCATGGGCTCGGTCTGCGACCTCGTCCAGGCGATGTGCGAGATCCCCTGTCACACGCGCAACGCCGTGGCCGCCTCGAGCGCCTTCGTCTGCGCCGACCTCGTTCTCGGCGGATACGCGAACCCCATTTCTCTCGACGAGACGGTCGACGCTTCCTACGCCTCGGGCCGGATGCTCCCGGTCGAGCTCCGCTGCACGGCCCTCGGCGGGCTGGCGGCCGCGCCTTCGGCCCTGGCCCTTAAACCCGCGAAGAGATGAGAGCTTTCAGACCATGCCGGGATAATACTTGCGGACGAATCTCTCCTGGACCGGGAAGGACCAGTGGACGTCGCGGATGTGGTTGGCCGCCTCCTGCCGCTTGCCGGCCCGGATGAGATCGACGAGGGCCTGGTGCTCGAGGATCGAGGATTCCTCCCATTCCTTGACGAACCCCCGCTGCCTGGGGAAATCGTACAGCCGCTTCTTCAGGTTGTGGACCATCTTGATCAGGCAGGGATTGCCGCAAAGGTCGAGGAACGTGTCGTGAAAGGCCAGGTTCCGGTCGTAGTAGAGATCGAAATCCCCGGACGCGATGGCCTTCTTCATGGCGTCGTTGAGCCCCTGCATGACGTCGGCCGCGGCCGGCCCCAGCCCGTCAAAGGCCTTGAGCAGGGCCATGCTCTCGAGGGAGCCGATGATCTCGTAGTAGTTGCGGATGTGCTCTTCGCTCAGGGTGTTGACGACGATCTTGCGCCGGGGGAGGATGGTCACGAAGTCCTCCATCTCCAGCTGGAGGAGGGCGTCGCGGAGAGGCGTCTTGCTGACCCCGAGCTTCTTCGAGGTCTCCTCCATGTCGATGGCCGAGCCGGGCAAAATGCGTCCGGTCCTGAGCTGTTCGCGCAGGTACTCGTAGACCTGTTCCTTGAGGGACTTGACGTTGATGATCGGTTTTCCGTCCATTGCGAGGCCTCCCACCGGCATAAGGGACTCCGGAGGTCAAGAATAATCAACAAGGTCCGCGCAAGTCAATAAAAAAGGTTCGGGCTATTTCTTTCGAGCCGGCGGGGCCAGGAACCGGCCGGTATATTCGGTCTCCACGTTCTCGAAGAAAAGCCCCTGGAACTGTCCCGGCTCGAGCTCGGGAAGGGTCACCTCGATGTCGACCGGGCTGTCGGGTCTGATACGGGAGAGGTCGGCGTACCAGCCGAGGAAGGTCCGCTCGGGACGGCGCGGGTAGACGCTGTTGTAGGCCTTGCGGACCTCGACGGGCAGGCCGTTGACCTTCAGCCCGACCTCCAGGGAATCGAGGGGCTCGGCGACGGCCACGTAGAGGAGCAGGCGCCAGGGCGCCAGCCAGGGGGCCAGGAGGTCGTCCTCGGAGTACGACACCGGCCACCGCTTCTTGCGTTCGGCGAGCTGGGCGAAAACACGGGAGGGGACGGTGACCCGGGCTTTGAAGGCGCCGCCCCGGAAATCCGCCGGCACCTTGCCGGCCTGCTGGGACCGGCTGAAGGCCCGCAAGGCGAAGCCGACCTGGAAGGTCGCCCTGCCCTTCTCGAACTTGAACGGGTGGGCGATGCCGTTGACGGACACGGACCGGACCTGGGCCCCCACCGGGACCAAGACCAGGACGTCCTGCGTCGTGCCCGCCTCGGCCGTCAGGTTCCTGATCGCCAGCCGCGTGGACTCCAGGGCGGCCTCCCCCCGCGCGTTGAACAGGATGGGCGTTTCAACCTTCTCCGGGGCCGGGAAGACCTCCAGGACGGCGGCTTCGCGGCCGGCCATCGGCAGGACGACCTCGCTGCCGTGTTCCCAGAATCCGG
>JAWOHF010000147.1:0-4241 GCA_046496285.1 Candidatus Aminicenantota bacterium | reverse complement strand
CTGAAACCGCCCGGACCCGGGATGCAAGCGGGCGAGGCCACCTATTTCCCGGCCAGCCGGACTTCGCCGGTCCTTTTCGACTTCGATGGGATGCTCATCCCGGCCACGGAGATCGTCATATCGGTTTCGGAGTCGCTCGTCGACATAACGTAAACTCCCTCGGCGGGCGCAAAATACCAGACGTCCGTCCCCGTGAGCGTGCCGTCGAATCGGAGATCCATGCCCTGCTGGAAGCCCGTCCCCATGACGGTGCCGGAGACTTTGGCGACGATCCGGGCGCACTCCATGCCGTCCACGGTCTCGAATCCTTCAAGCGTGTGAACGTTTTGGCCTTCGATGCGGATGTCCACGGATTCGGTTTTTTCCTCGATGACGAAATCCGACGGCCAGGAATCGCCCACCTTGACCGGCCGGTCCGGCAGATCGGGAAAGAAAGCCTTGAATCCGGAGGCGAGGTTGCGCGTCCCGCTGAGAGTCGTATAGGTGATGGCCTCCGCCCCGGAAACGTCGACCTCGACGCCGAGTGGAGACAGCACCATTTCGAAACTCCTGCCAAGGACGGGCTTCACATCCGGCGAAACGTCGCCCTGCATGGAGACGATGGCAACGGTCAAGTCTTCGATGGTCACACCCAGAAGATGATTCACATCCCTGAGGCCTTTGGGCTCCAAAGAAAACCGGCTCGAAGAAACCGATGTGGTCTCGACGACCTGTCCCATCATATCCATGGTCTCCAGGCCATCCTCTTTCGTCTCGTAACGCAGGATGCGCCCGGACGGCATCTTGTAGGTGAGGACGACTTCGGCGCCGGCGGCATCGGCGGCGGCCATCGACGCACCGGCTGTTCCTCCCGCCGGGATCATGAAGACCGCAACAGCTGCGGCCAGGGCGAATCGCCCGAAAGACAACCATTTTCCTGACATGAGATTTCTCCTTTCACTCTTCCTTTAAAGATACGTTTACGGATCACTTCGGTTTTTCCAATCCCCTGATACAGGGTGCCTTAGCCTCAGCTCAGCCGCCACGGCGCCGTGCCTGCCGATATGGATTCATTCGTGCCTCTCTCGACGGATCGCCGTCAGGACGCGGTCGTAGAAGACCGCGATGGGCTTGGCCATTTCGGGCCTCTCCTTGGCGTCGCCGAAGACGACCACGACCATATCGTGTTCGGGGGCAACGAAGATGTATTGGCCGAAGCGGCCCCGGGCGAAATAAACGTCCTGAACACCCTTGCCCCTCGGATCAGGGGCTCCGATCCAGGCCTTGTTCTTGACGACGCCCAACAAGCCAGGAGCCTTAGTCGGCCTTGGACAGGAGCGCGGGAAGGATGTTCCTGGTGATCATCGAGAAGCAGACCGACTTGTCGTCCTGGCCGTAGTTTCCGGCCGTGAAGACGACGACCATGTTCAGATCAGGGAAAACGGCCAAGAGTTGCCCGCCGTCTCCGGGGACGAAAAAGGAGCGGGCCGTCCCGCCCTGTGTTTTGAGATCGACCTGCATCCAGAAGTAGCCGTATTTCCAGCCCCAGAGGCTGCCCAAGGAGATCCTCGGGCGGGTCGACTCATGGGCCCATCTCTCGGAAACGATCCGTTGACCCCGCCATTCGCCCTGGTTCAGGAACAGCTGGCCGATCTTGGCCAGGTCCCGGGGGCGAAGGGCCAGCCCTCCATCCGTTTCGAGCGAGCCGTCGAAATAGCGTGTCCATGCGTAGTCGGAGATCCCCAAAGGGCGGAAGAGGTTCAGTTCGGCGAACCGGTCGACATCCATGCCGCAGGCCCTCTTGAGGACCGCGCCCAGAACCGTCGGTGCCCCGTTGGAATACTTGTATTTCGAGCCGGGCTCGGCGGCCAGCGGCTTGTCCAGGACATAGCGGACGACATCCTCACGTTCGTACATCGCCGCCGCGTCGTTCCTGGGGTTGGTCCACGGATACCGGAACTGCTCCCAGGCCCACCCGGGGGTCATTGTCAGCAGGTGCCCGACCGTTATCGCCCGCTTCTCCCCGGTGAACGCGCTGTCGTACGCGGGAAGGTGCCCGGAGATCGGCTCATCCACGCCCTTGATCAGCCCGCGGTCGATGGCCATCCCGCAAAGCGTCGATAGCACGCCCTTGGTCACGGAAGCCAGGTGGTGCGGCCGTTCGCGGAAGGCCTGCACGATGGCAGGGCCGTAGCGCTTGCCGTTCGTGGCGAAGTACTCTTCCAGGACGAGCCGGCCGTCCTTGACGATGAGGAGACTGTGAATATCACTGTGCCGGCCCTGCGAGATCCCCCGGAGGAACGGCAAAAGGGCCTCCTTGTCGAAGCCCGCCTCCGCGAGGTCCGCGCATTCCCAATCGTCGTCGAGGGATTCCGGGACCTGGTAAGCGTAACCGTTCCCGGTCGATGATGCCAGCCGGCGCATCCAGGCATCCGAACCCGGCCGGCGGGTGAAGGTCCACGTCGACCGTTCGCCCTTCCAGTCCTTGACGACCGTCATGGAATCCCCGGCCTCGTTCAGTCGTCCCCGATGGGCTTCCCAGGAGATGGCGCCGTCCTTGACGCTCACGTCGATATCGTGTTCCCAGACCTGGCAGCGCGGGGTCAGGTCGTAGATCAGGGTGATCGCCGTCCGACCGTCGGGTTTCCGGGCGATGAGCCGCCATTGCCTGTTCCTCTCGGCGAACTTGCCGTCTGGCGCCCCCTCCCAGCATCCGAGGATATCCGGCTCATGTCGGGCATCAGCAGTACCCCTAGTCGATGGCCCGACCCTGCGCTCGCGCAGCCAGTCTTCCATGATCTCTAGATACTCCGGGGAATACTTCTGCCAATCCGCCCGGCTTCGCATCCGCTGTTCGGCCATGCTCCCCGTCCGGCTCAAGATCAGATCGTGGTCGGCGCCGGGAACGACCTCGACCCGGAAATCCTTATTCCCCGCCTTCGTCAGGGCTTTCCGGTAGGCTTCGGCCCCTTGAACGGGATCGACCTGGGTGTCTTTCTCCCCGAAGAAGGCCAGGACCGGGATGGAGGTTTTTTCGATGATCCCCATCGGGTCGAAGAAGGCCTCTTCGTCGGGTGACCGCGGCTTCCAGTCCCCTTTCTCCCATAGGGCGGAGACGAACCCGAGCATCCTCTGGACCGGATCGTCATAAAGCGGCCTGGCGTGCCCGATATACTCCTCAAAGGTTCGGGCGGTATAGAGCCCCTTGAAATGCGCTTCCATCCGCCGGGCCCTGTCCTCGGGGACGTCGGCGAACATCATCTGTCTCCGGATGAGATAGGCCGTCTGATCGATGCCGTTCATGCCCGGCCCGCCGACGACGATCATGAACGCGATGTCGTCCGTCCGCTCGAGGACCAAGGGCATCACATAGCCGGCCTGGCTGATGCCCCAGAGGCCGATCCTGCCGGGGTCGATGGCCGGATGGTTTTTCATGACCTTTACGGCGTCCAGAAGGATGGAGGCCCGCTCGGCCAGCCTGTGGGCTTGGCTGAGCGATCCGGTCGACTGGCCGCTGCCGGGCTTGTCCCATATCAGCGTCGCGTACCCCGCCCGGAGGATCGCCTCCTTGAGCGTGGCGAAGTACGCTCGCGTGGCGGGGCCGTCCCCGTGGACCATGATGACGAGCGGATGGCGGCCTTCCCCCTCGGGGAGGCGGAGCTCGCCGGCGATCTTGAACGGGCCCGAAGGGAAGGTGACCGCTTCCGTTCGATGGGGAACGGCGCTTTGCCCCGAACACATGGGGCCGAAAAGTAGAAGCAGGACGGCGATGACAACCGTGTGGGCGATCGCCCCGGCGCGGGAGTAGCTGGCTTTTTTCATGAAGTGACCTTCCTTACTGATCCTACCTGCGGGCCGGGGATTCGAAGAGGGAGGCCAGGGCTATATGTCTCTGCTCCTTCTTCAGCTCCTCGGCCAGGTCCAGGACGACGACCTCATCGAAGTCGCCGAGGTTGTAGACGTAAATGAGCCCCCGTTTCAAGTCACAGATATTGGAATACACGGTCCGTGCGCGGCCGGACTGGCGTGTTTTTTCGAGGGCCTCCCGGATGAGCTCGACGCTGAGCCTCATGGCCGCGGACATGACCTTGTCCGCCGCCCGGTACCTCCAACAGGGGAACTCCCCGCCCTTGATGTTGGACATGACGAAATTCGTCGCGATCTGGTACCAGGCATCGCTGCGGACGAATTGGACCCGGCCCTGGCCGTATTCCACGACCATGGATGCCCCCGTCCGATCGGCGACCGGGAAGCGGGCCAGC
>JAWOHF010000117.1:0-3145 GCA_046496285.1 Candidatus Aminicenantota bacterium | reverse complement strand
CCGAAGCTCGAGGCCATCAAGACCGCCGCCCAGGTCAGGTGGCGGCCCATCCTGATGACGACCATCACCACGGTCCTGGGCCTCCTGCCGATGGCCCTGGACTACAACGAAGGCTTCGAGATCCGCATCCCTCTGGCCCTGACCCTGATCGGCGGACTGATCTTTGGGACGTTCCTGACCCTGGTGTTCATCCCCCTGGTCTATAACTGGGTCGTGCGGGAGACCGGACCGGGGGAAAGCCGCGAAAACCGGCTGATGGGCCTCCTCAAGGGCGCCAAGAAGACCCTTTCGGGGGGCAAGCCCCGAAGGACGGAGCCATGAACCTCTCCGAGTTCGCCGTCAAGAAGCCCGTCTCCATCATCGTCTTCATGCTCATCTTTCTGACCATCGGGGTCATCTCGCTGCTGCGCCTGCCGCTCGAGCTCATGCCCGACGTGTCCTTCCCCGGACTGATGGTCCAGATCCCCTACCCCTCGTCGTCGCCCGAGGAGGTCGAGCGGATCATCACCCGTCCCGTCGAGGACGTCCTGGCGACCGTCAACAACCTGGACACCCTGAGCTCGACGTCCTCCGCCTCGTCCTCCTCGATCCACCTGCAGTTCAAGACGGGCACGAACATGGACCTGGCCTCCATGCAGATCCGGGACAAGATCGACCAGATCCGCGGCGACCTGCCCCGCGACATCGAGACCATCCGCATCCGCCGCTTCTCGATGAACGACCGGCCGGTCATCAACTTCAGCGTCTCCATGCCCGGCGACCTCGACGACCTGTACTTCTGGTCGGAGAACTACATCATGCAGCAGCTCGAGCGGATCGAGGGCGTGGCCAACGTGGAGATCCGGGGCATCCGCAACAAGGTCCTCAACATCTACCTCCGGCCGGAGATCTTCTATTCCTCGTCCATCCGCATCAACGACCTGACGGACACTATCCGGAACAACAACGTCAACGTCTCGGCCGGCTATGTCGAGGACGGCCCGGTGCGCTACGCGGCCCGCGTCCCCGGCGAGCTGAAGGTCCTGGACGACGTCCAGAACCTGCCCGTCAGCGACAAGGGGCTGACCATCGGCGACGTCGCCCGGGTGACCTACGACTACCCCGTCAAGGAGGACTTCAACCGCCTCAACGGCCGGGAGACCGTGCGCTTCGAGATCTACCGGGCCTCCAACGCCAACATCGTCGACGTCTGCAGCCAGGTCAAGCAGACCATGGCCCGCATCAAGGTCACCGAATCGGCCCTCCACGACCTGAACACCGTCTTTTACCGCGACCAGTCGGAGGACATCCTCCGGAGCCTCAAGGACTTGTCCTGGTCGGGGATCATCGGCGGCATCATGGCCGTGTTCCTCCTCCTGTTCTTCCTCCGCAAGTTCCAGTCGACCGTCATCATCGCCATCGCCATCCCCATGGCCATGGTCTTCACGTTCAGCTTCATGTACCTCTACCGGACCATCTTCCGGGCCAACATCACCATCAACGTCATCTCGCTCAGCGGGCTGATGATGGCCGTCGGCATGCTGGTCGACAACAGCGTCGTCGTCCTGGAAAACATCTTCCGCCTGCGTCAGGAGAAGTCCCTGCCGCCGATGAAGGCCTCCCTCCAAGGGGCCGGCGAGGTCGTCCACGCTGTTACCGCCGCCACGCTCTCGACTTTGGTCGTGTTCGTCTCCCTGGGCTTCATGTCCGGGTCGGGCTTCGGAAGATTCATGCAGGACTTCGCCCTGACCATCTCCCTGGCCCTCATCGCCTCGCTTCTTGTCTCCCTGACCTTCATTCCTCTCGCCGCCAGCCGCTTCTTGTCCGGAAAGACCAAGGACAAGGCCCGCTGGCTGGTCAAGCTGACGGGGTTCTACGAGAAGATCATCGGCTTCACCATCAAGAGCACCAGGAACAAGCTCCTCGTCGTCGGGCTGGCCATCCTCATCTTCGTGTCCTCCTTCCTCATGCTCCGGAGCATCGAACGGGAGTTCATGTTCGGAGGGGAGGAAAGGGAGGTCAGTCTTTCGGTCTACATGCCCCGCTCCTACACCCTGGACCAGATGAACGACCTCTTCACCCGGTTCGAGGACATCGTCCTCGGCCGCAAGGAGGAGCTGGCCCTCAAGCACATGACCGTCGATTTCGGCGTCCGGAACATGAGGCAGGGCCGGTTCCGCGGCTCCCTCAACCTGACCCTCGAGGACAAGGGCCCCTCCGTGACCGAGATCCGGGACAAGCTCAAAGCCCTCCTGCCCAAGGAGGCCGGCATCCTCTACGAGTACGGGGAGCGGTTCGGGCGGGGCGGTTTCGGACGGGGGACGTCGGTCGACCTCATCGGACTGGACTACACGACGCTCACGGAGCTGGCTCCGGCGATCATCGAGAAGCTGCGGACGGTCCCAAACGTCGAGGATGTCACCTCCGACCTCGAGGGCGGCGACACCCAGCTCCTCGTCCAGGTCGACCGCTCCCGGGCCGAGAACCTCGGGGTCAGCAGCCGGATGATCGCCCAGACGGTGTCCTCGTCGCTGTCGGACCGGGCCATCGGCAAGTTCAAGACCGAGAACCGCGAGATCGACATCATCATGAAGATCCAGGGCGAGCAAGGGTTCAACGAGGAGGACCTGCGGAACATCAGCCTGAGGACCCAGGACAAGTCGGTGCCCATCTCGGCCATCTCGACGATGTCCTACCGGGTCGGCTCGAGCTCGATCCGCAAGGAGAACAAGAAATCCAAGCTCTCCATCCGGGTCAACACCAAGACCCAGGGGATGATGGCCCTGACGGCCGACATCCAGAGGGTCATGAGCACGGTCGAATTCCCCGACGGTTATGCCTGGAGCATGGGAGAGGGCTTCCGCCGGTTCCAGCAGTCGCAGGGGGAGACGACGCTGGCCATCGTCCTGGCCCTGCTCTTCATCTACATCATCATGTCCTCGCTGTTCGAGTCGTTCGTCTACCCGTTCACCATCCTGCTCATCGTGCCGCCGGCCATCTTCGGCGTGGCCGTGATGTTCAAGGCGACCAATATCACGTTGAACACGACCTCCTATTTGGGGCTGCTGACGCTGTTCGGGATCGTGGTCAACAACGGCATCATCCTCATCCACCACATCCGGACGCTCCGCTCGCAGGGCCTGGGCAAGAACGAGGCCATCGTCCA
>JAWOHF010000354.1:0-19563 GCA_046496285.1 Candidatus Aminicenantota bacterium | reverse complement strand
GTCTGTCGCTGCCCAACAGCTCGGCGCAGGAGGCGGTATCGCCCAACAAGCGTCAGGACAGCTACGACGCCGGCGCGCCGGTGTCGGGGAGGCCTCGAGCTGGTCCCGGACCGTCACCCGGCCGCCGGGCGCGCAGGCATCGCAGGCGTTGATGACCAGGTTCACCAGCACCTGCTGGAGCTGGTCGGGATCGGCGGCCACATCGGGAAGCATGTCCGACGTTTCGTCGAAGGTGTCGACTTTGTTCCGCGAGGTCTCCAGGCGCAGGAGCTCGAAGACGGTACGCACGACCGCCGGCACCCCGACCGCTCGCACCCGCGCGTCAGCGAGCCCATCAGCCCGGCCGTCGATTTGGACATGCCCAGGTCGGACATGACGGCGGCCAGGACCATGGCGTAGAGCATGACGTCGAAGGCGTCGAGCATCCAGCCGAAGGCCGCCGCGACGAGCGCCCGCCGGGCGTCGGGAGTGGCGTCTTTCCACCAAGCGAAGCGGGGCATCAGCGGATCCCGACCCCGTTATAGCGAAGATAGATGATGCAGCCCAGCCCGTAGAGCATGAATCCGGCGAGGGAGATCAGGCGTCCGGCGGAAGTCCGGATGACGACCGGGATCAGGAAAACGAGGACGGGGATCCCGAGAATGAGGGCGCGCTCTTTGATCGTCTCGGCGACCAGGAAGGACCAGACGCCGAGGATCACGGCGATCCCGATGCCGATCGCCGTGTAGGGGATCTGTGGGACCATTGACCCGCTTATAGCATAAATCGATCCGCTTGGACAGGGGCCGGCCGAGAGATGAACCAAAAAAAAGAACGGCCGGAGCGGGTCATAAGCCGAATTCTGTTCCCGCGAAAGCGGGCGACGGTCATTTGTCTAGCCCCAGGATCGCTCCCGGGGTCGAGCGGCCGACCCGCCCCCTGGGACGGGCCGTCCCAAAACGGGGCTCGTTTGGCCTTGCTCCGGATGGGGTTTGCCCTGCCCCCGGCGTCTCCGCCGGAGCGGTGAGCTCTTACCTCACCATTTCACCCTTACTCCCCGGGAAGGCTGCGCCTCGCCCGGAGGGCGGTGTGTTTTCTGTGGCACTTTCCCCCGGTCGCCCGGGGTCGCTGTTAGCGACCATCCTGCCCTTCGGAGTTCGGACTTTCCTCCCCTCCTCCCTTATCGGAAGGAGCGGCGACCGCCTCGCCCACTCCGGCCGTTATCTTGATCCCGTACTGTTCAAGCTTCTTATACAGGTTGCTGCGCGGCGTGTCAATGTCCCGGGCCGTCTGGGAGATGTTCCAGTTGTTGGCTTCGAGCTTGGCCAGGAGGAAGTCCCGCTCGGCCAGGTCCCGGAACTCGCGGAGCGTCTTGGCCCCGGAGACGTCGGACCGGGGGCCCTCGGACGCTTTCCCGAACGGGGCGGGCAGGTCCTCTTTTTCGATCGTCTCCCGGTCGGTCATGATCAGCAGGCGCTCGACCGTGTTCTTGAGCTCCCGGACGTTGCCCTTCCAGGGGTGCCGGACAAAGACCTCCATGGCGCCGGCCGAGAAGGTCCGAGGCTTGAAGTTGTTCTCCTCGGCGAAGGTCCTCGAGAAGTAGTCGACGAGAAGGGGGATATCCTCTTTGCGGTCCCGCAGGGGCGGCGAGTGAAGCGGAACGACGTTCAGCCGGAAGAAGAGGTCCTCACGGAACCGCCCGGCCCCGATCTCTTCCCGGAGGTCCTTGTTCGTAGCGGCCAACACTCGCACATCGACCTTGGCGATGCGGCTCGAGCCGACCTTCTGGACTTCGCCTTCCTCGAGGACCCGGAGGACCTTGGATTGCGTCCTCAGGCTCATGTCGCCGACCTCGTCGAGGAAGATCGTCCCGCCGTCGGCCTGCTCGAACTTGCCTGTTTTTTTCTCGGTGGCCCCGGTGAAGGACCCTTTTTCGTGGCCGAAGAGCTCCGATTCGATGAGCTCCTCGGGGATGGCGGCACAGTTGACCTGGACGAACCTCTCCCGGGCCCTCAGGCTGTTCGTGTGGATCGAGCGGGCGATGAGCTCCTTGCCCGTGCCGCTCTCGCCGTGGATGAGGACGGTCGCGTTGGTGGGCGCGATCTTGAGGATCTCCTTCCAGAGCGTCTGGATGAGGGGATGCTGGCCGACGATCTCGTAATGCTTTTCCGCTTTCTTTTTGAGGTCCATGCACTCCCGGGCCAGGCTGGTCTGATTCAGGGCGTTGCGGACGCTCAGAAGGACGCGGTCCCGGTGGAGGGGTTTCTCCAGGAAATCGAAGGCCCCCAGCTTGGTGGCCTCGACGGCCGCGTGGATCGTGCCTTGACCGGAGATCATGACGATCTCGGGGGAGAACGGGCGCTGCTTGACCTCGGCCAGGACTTCCAGGCCGCTCTTGCCGGGCATCTTGATGTCCAACAGAATGAGGTCGATGCCGACGGCCTGCCGCAGGGCCTCGAGGCCGTCCTCTCCCGAGGCGGCCTCGAACAGCTCGTAGCCCTCGTATTCGAGGATCATCCTCAGGGTCTTGCGGATGTTCTCTTCGTCGTCGATGACCAGGATCCTGGCCGCTCTCTCGGCTTTCATCGTCTCGTCCCTCTTTCGCCCGGATTCTAACACAGTCCCCGCCCGGCGGCAAAATCCGGACAGACATCGGAGCGCGCCTTGGAGGCCGTCGCGGGAATGTGTTAGAATGGGATAAGAGGAGTCAGGTGATCAGGGCCGTGGCCAGGTTATCCGCCGGATCGAAGCTCCGTTTCCTCGCCTTCCTGCTCCTTGCGCTCTCCGCCCTGCCGGCCCGGGGCGCCGGATCGGACGAACGGGGGCGGTCCTTCCGGCTCGACAACGGTCTCCGCGTCTTCCTCTACGAAAAGCGCGGTTTTCCTCTGCTCAACGTCGTTACGGCCTTCGACGTCGGCTCCAAGGACGAGTCCGACGGGACGAGCGGCCTCATCCATCTCCTCGAGCACTGCATCCTTTTCCGCGGCACGGAGACGCGCTCCGGCCAGGAGGTCAGCCGCGATCTCCGGCGCCACGGCGCCTACTTCAACGCCCACACCGGTCCCGATCTCTCCGTCTTCGAGCTCTCGCTGCCCTCCGAGTTCGCCGAGTTCGGCCTTCGGAACCAGAAGGACATCCTGTTCGGCTTCTCCCTGACCCAGGAGGAGCTGGACGTGGAGAAGGAGGTCATCCTGGAGGAGCTCAACCAGATGGAGGACGACCCCCAAAGATGGTCCGTGGACCTCGTCCTTCAAAGCCTTTTCCCCGGCCATCCCTACGGGCGGTCGGTCTACGGCCGGAGAGAGGTCATCGCCTCGGCCACGGCCGCCGGTCTCGTGGGTTTTCACCGGTCGTTCTTCGTCCCCGACAACGGGGCCCTGGCCGTCGTGGGCGATTTCCAAATGGAGGAGATGGAACGGATGGTCCGGGAGGTTTTCGGACCTCTCCCCCGCTCCGGCCTGGCCCGGGTGCCGCTCCCGACGGCGGCCGTCCTCGGAAAAACAGCTTTCCATCGGGAGTCGAAGGACGTCGAAGGGGGGACCCTGGTCATCGGCTTCGTCGCCCCCGGCTTCAACGATCCCGATCAGTACGCCATGGACCTCCTGGTCGAGATCCTGGGCCGCGGGATCAATCCCCTCCTCCCGGCCGCCCTGCGGGCCCAGAGGAACCTCTTCCAGACGCTGAACATGGCCTATTTCGCCAATCGCTTCGGCGGGGCGGTCGTCATCTCGATGCGCGTCGAGCCGAAAGACCTGACCCTGGCCCGTAACGAGACCCTGAACTACCTCAAGAGGGCCCACGGCGGATCGTATTCCAAGTCGGATTACATGGGGGACGAAGCTTTCTTCGCCTACGATTTCCTGGAAAGCGCCAAGAACCAGGTCCGTTTCGCGGTCGGCCAGGCCGAAGAGTCGGGCCTGGCGCTGGCCGCCTCCCTGGCCCGTTTCATGCTCCTCAACACGCGCGAGGATCCCGGGCGCTATCTGGACCGGATAGCAGGGGTCCGGTCGGGCGATATCCGAAAAGTGGCCATGAAATACTTCGGCAAGGGGGAATCCGCCGCCGTGGCCGTCGTTCCGGCCGCAGGGGGCCGGGTCCGGAAATGATCGCCCTCCGCCTGTTCATGGCCGTCGCTGTCCTCTTTTCCCTGCCGCAGGCCGGAGGGGCCCAAACCCTTTGGAAAGAGGGGCCGGAAAAGATCGTTCTGTCCACGGGACTGACCTGCCTTTATCAGCGGGACGCCGCTTCGCCCACGACCGTCGTCCAGATCTTCATCGCCGGCGGGAAGAGCGCGGTCCCTGAGGGCTCCGACGGCTTAGCCTACCTGGCTACTTCCCTGTCCTTGGAGATCCCGGACGAGGGCAAGGCCCGGGACCTCATGGCCCAGGCGACCCGGATGTACCTGTCGGTTTGGGAGGATTGCTCGATCATCCACCTCGAGTGCCTCTCGGAAAACCTGGAAGCGGCCTTCCGAGTGGCCTCGGATATCGTCCAGTCCCCTCTCCTGACAGGCGTCCGGATCGACCGGACCAAAAGAACGATGGCCTTGAGAGGGCGCTCCTTACGGGACGACGCCGAGGCCGCCGGGCGTGACGCGGTCCTGCAGGCCCTTTACGGGAACTACGGATACGGGACCCCCGCCTTCGGGACCGAGGCCAGCCTGAAGTCGATCGGCCGGAAAGAGGTCTCCGAGTTCCGCCGCCGGTTCTTCACGCGGGCCGGCCTTTTCTTTTCCGTAGGCTCGGACCTGGAACGGGATCGTGTTCGGGCCCTTCTCGAAAAGCACTTCACGAACTTCCCCGCCGGCAGCCCTCTCGACCCTCCTGCGCAGCACCCCGCGCTTCCCGAGGACCGGGATATCGCCCTGGTCAGGGAGACGCGGCAAACCTATATCGGCCGGGCGTTCGTACTGCCTGCTCCTGGGCCGGCGGCCTACGCCAAGGTCCTCCTTCTCGAGATCGTCCTCGGCCGGGGTCCCGGTTCCCGCCTTTGGGAACTGAGGACGACCGGCAAACTGGCCTACAACGTCAATGCCAGAACGGTTTGGACGAGAACTTCGGGAGTTCTGGAGGCCTACCTGGAAACCGAGGCCCTCAAAGCGGAAAGCGCGGCGGCCGCAATGGACGATGTTCTAAAAGCCCTTGGCGAGGACGGCCTCTCCGAGGAGGAGTTCGAGTCGGCCAAGACCATGGCCGCGGCCCATTTTCTCCGGTCCGTCGAGAGCAAGCCGATGCGGGCAAGGGTTGCCGGGTCCTTCGAGGTCCTGGGGCTAGGTTATGACTATCTCCTCGGGATCTTCGAGGCCATCGCCGGCGTGACCTTGGAGGAAATGAATTCGTTCATCCAGGATGTCCTCGAACCCGGGAAGGCCCTCCGCATCGCGATCGGGCCGGGGCCTGCGGACGGAAGATCCGAGAAATGAGGAGGCTGATATGTCCCGATTGACGACCCGCGATCTGGTCGATCTCGTCCGCTCCGTATTCCCCCCCCATCCTGGGGACCGCGCCCTGGGTGTTCTCGTGGACGTCCCCCGGCAGCCCGGACTGGACAACGCGGCCTGGAAGCTCCGCCGGTCGATGGCCGGGGAATGGGCCTCGGCCCTGAGAGAGGGCGCCTCTTCGGTCCCACTCGAGGCCGTCCATCTCGTCGCCTACCCCGATGTCGGCTCCAACAACGCGGACCTGCCGGCCGAAGCCTTCCTCATCGCAGGAGAGCTTCCTCCCGAGGCGGCCGGACTCGAGGCGGCCGGGGAAAAGCGGACGTTCAAGTCTCTTTTCGAGAGCATTCAGCTTTTCCTGGCACCCACGGAGTTTTCGACGACGGCCCCGCTCAAGATCGCGGCCAGGACGCACGGCTTCCGGGCGGCGACCATGCCCGGGTTCTCCGAGAGAATGCTCCCGGCCCTGCGGATCGATTACGGGGAAGTGGGACGCCGGGTCGCCCTTCTCAAGGAACGCCTGGACCGGGCGGAGAGCGCGGAAGCCGTCTTCGAGACCGATCAGGGGCGACTCTGCCCCATGTTGTTCGATCTGCGTTGGCGCAGCGCCCATGAAAGCAGCGGGCGGTTCCCGGACACGGGCACGGCAGGCAATCTGCCCAGCGGAGAGACCTATATCGTGCCCTACGAGGGCGAAGGGGCCGAGCCCAGCCGCACGAAAGGCACTCTTCCCGTTCAGGTCGACGAGGGCATCGTTCTCTTCAAGATCGAGGCCAACAAAGCCGTCTCGGCCGAGGGGCAGGGGCCGGGTTTCGAAGCCGAGATCGAGCACCTCAGGAGGGAGCCCGCTTACGGGAACATGGCCGAGCTGGGATTCGGGGTCCTCGGGGACTTCGGGCTCGAACCGGTCGGGGAGATCCTGCTCGACGAGAAGCTGGGCCTTCACGTGGCCTTCGGGCGCAGCGACCATTTCGGCGGGAGCGTCGGGCCTGGGGACTTCTCCTCGCCGGGAGAGGTCATCCATCTCGACCGCATCTATATCCCGGCCACACAGCCGCGCGTCATGGTCCGGTCCGTCGTCTTCCATTATCCGGACGCGCCTCCGGAGCCGATCATGGAGAACGGCCGTTACCTGATCTTCTGAAGGTTATCTGAATTCCGCGCTGACGATGGTGATCCGGCCCGGATAGGTCAGGGTCCCGAAGGGCGTCGTGACCCGCGGCTGGGCGTCGAGAGCCAGACGGGAGGGATCGCCCCCCGCCCCGCCGCCGACGGCCAGGGCCAGATCGATCAGGTCCTCGTATCGCTTGTCCCCGAAGAATTCGATGAGATCGAGCGACAGCCGGATGGGGATCGTGCTGGCCTGCCCGGTTCCCGGGATCTCGACCGGTTCGGCGATATTACCGGTGACCGTCGGCTTCCCGTCGATGAGAAGACGGCTTTCGAGTCCGGTCAGGGTGCTCGTCGTCCGGGTCGTCCCGCTCGTGCCGTCGTTGGGGTTGACGGCCAGGACCTCCAGGACGAAATCGGCCGTCAGTTCCTTCGAGCTGAAGGCCTGGAAGAGCTTGACCGCGTCGGCGGCCGAGAACTGGCTGAGCTTGGTCTTGCCCGAGAGGGCGATCCCGGCCAGCCGGAAATCATTGACGCCGCCGATCTTGAACTGAAGATGCTTCAGGCCGGCCAGGGCCGAGGCCATCTCGCTCAGAGCGGCACAGCTTTGGAGGATGAGCAGGGCGGTCAGGATGGCCGCGGCGCAAGCCAAGCGCCTCGGGTCTTTCGGCAAGGTCATGGGTGCCTCCTCTTCAGAAGAAAGTCCCCGGCCCCCCGCCTTCGCCGAGGGCCCGGAGCGCTCGGTCACTCGGCCATTCTCTTGTAATCGGCGTAACGCTTCTTGGCTTCCACCGTCGCCCGGGCGAAAAGTTCCTCGGCGATCTCGGGGAACTGCTGAGTGAGGGTCCGGTAGCGGATCTCGCTCTTGAGGAAGTCCTGGTACTCGAGCTTGGGCTCCCGGGAGTCGAGCTGGAGGGGGTTCTTACCGTCCCTGGCCAGCAGCGGATTGAAGCGGTAGAGGATCCAGTAGCCCGAGTCCACGGCCAGCTTCTGGGCGGCCTGCGACTTGCTCATGTCGATGCCGTGGTTGATGCACGGCGAGTAGGCGATGATGAGCGCAGGACCGGGGAAGGCCTCGGCCTCGAGGAAGGCCTTGAGGCACTGGTTCATGTTGGCGCCCATGGCGACCGAGGCGACGTAGACGTACCCGTAGCTCATGACCATGCGGCCCAGGTCCTTCTTGGCCGTCTTCTTGCCGGAGGCGGCGAATTTGGCAACCGACCCGAGCGGCGTGGCCTTGGAGGCCTGGCCCCCGGTGTTGGAGTAGACTTCCGTGTCGAGGACGAGCAGGTTGACGTTGCGGTTCATGGCCACGACGTGGTCGAGCCCGCCGTAGCCGATGTCGTAGGCCCAGCCGTCGCCGCCGATGCACCAGACGCTCTTTTCGACCAGGAAGTCCTGGAGCTCGGCGATCTTCGTGAGATAGGGCTTGGCCCCGTTGGCCTTGGCCAGGGCCGCCGGCAGGGCGGCCTTGACGGCCTTGGCCGCGGCCTTGGCTTCGTCGCTCGTACTGGTCCAGGCGCCCTTCATCTTGGTCAGGGCGTCGGTGAGCTGGGGCGTGGTCCCGGCGGCCGCCGCGGCCTCAATGGAGGTCAACAGCAGGCGCCGGCTGGCGTCGACGGCCAGCCTCATGCCGAAGCCGTACTCGGCGTTGTCCTCGAACAGGGAATTGGCCCAGGCCGGGCCCTGACCCTCGGCGTTGACGCAGTAGGGGGAGGTCGGGAACGTGCCGCCGTAGATCGAGGAACAGCCCGTGGCGTTGGCGATGATCATCCGGTCGCCGTAGAGCTGGGTGACCAGCTTGACATAGGGCGTCTCGCCGCAGCCGGCGCAGGCCCCGCTGAACTCGAACAGGGGGCGGAGGAACTGGCTGCCTTTGAGCGAGTCGGGCTTGGCGCCGTCGACGACATTGTCGGGGAGCCGATCGAAGAATTCGGTATGGGCCGTTTCGCCGGCCGCCCTCATCTCCTCGATGGGCACCATGACCAGGGCCTTGGTCTTGGCCGGGCAGACTTCGACGCAGGAGCCGCAGCCGACGCAGTCTTCGACGTAGCACTGCACCCGGTACCGGAGGTCCCGGTCGTTCTTGGTGTTGGATTTGACGGTCGTGAATCCCTCCTGTACGCCCTCGAGGTCGGCCGGGGCGATCTGTTTGGCCCGGATCGAGGCGTGGGGGCAGACAAAAGAGCATTGGTTGCACTGGATGCAGTTCTCGGGGATCCATTTCGGGACCTCGACGGCAATGCCCCGTTTCTCGAGACGCGAGGTCGCCGTGGGGATGGCCCCGTCGAGGGGCATTTTCGAGACGGGCAGGCTGTCCCCTTTGAACCGGGTCACCGGGTCGATGACCTCCCTGGCGAAATCTCCGGCGTCGTCGGGAACGATCTTGACCCTCGGGGCGGACTTGATGATCTTGGCCGGAATGGGGACCTCTTCGAGGCCTGCGGCGCTGCGGTCGACGGCGTCCCAGTTCATCTGGACGACATCCTTCCCCTTGCGGCCGTAGGTCTTCTCGATGGCCTTCTTGATGAGAGCGATGGCCTCGGCCTCGGGCAGGACCCCCGAGAGCTTGAAGAAACAGGCCTGCATGATGGAGTTGATGCGCAGGCCCAGGCCGAGCTCGCCGGCGATCTTCAGGGCGTCGATGGTGAAGACCTTGATCTTCTTGTCGATGATCGTCCTCTGCATGTCCTCGGTCAGGTTCTCGAAGACCTCCTCCCTTTCCCAGCTGGAGTTGATGAGGAACGTGCCTCCTTCGCGGATGCCCTCGAGGATGTCCATCCGGCCGATGTAGGACGGCTTGTGGAGAGCGACGAAGTCGACGGTGTTGAGGAAGTACTGGGACTGGATGGGGCGCTGGCCGAACCGGAGATGGGAGATGGTGATGCCGCCGGACTTCTTCGAGTCGTACTGGAAGTAGCCCTGTCCGTAGAGGTCCGTGTGGTCGGCGATGATCTTGATGGAGTTCTTGTTGGCGCCGACCGTGCCGTCGGAGCCGTAGCCCCAGAACTTGCAGCGGACCGTCCCCGGGGGCTCGGTCTCGAGGACCGGGCCGACAGGGATGGACGTGCCGAAGAGGTCGTCGGTGATGCCCACGGTGAAACCGTTCGTGGCCTGGCCGTCGAGGTGGTCGTAGACGGCCTTGACCATGGCCGGCGTGAACTCCTTGGAGGACAGGCCGTAGCGGCCGCCGATGACCTTGACCGGCCGCCCGGAGAGGGCCAGGGCGACGTCGAGGTAGAGCGGTTCGCCGATGGAGCCGGGCTCTTTGGTCCGGTCGAGGACGGCGATCTTTCTGGCCGTGGCGGGAATGGCCGCGTTGAGGGCGGCCACGTCGAAGGGCCGGTAGAGACGGACCTTGACCAGGCCGAGCTTGGCCCCCTTGGCGTTGAGGTGATTGATGGTCTCCTCGGCGGTCTCGGCTCCCGAGCCCATCATGACGATGACCTTCTCGGCGTCAGGGGCCCCGAAGTAGTCGAAGAGATGGTAGTGCCGGCCGATGACCTTGCCGACCTTGTCCATGTAGTGCTGGACGGTCGCCGGGCATTCGGCGTAATGCCGGTTGACGGTCTCCCGGCCCTGGAAGTAGACGTCCGGGTTCTGCTGGCCGACCTTGAGGACGGGGCGCTCGGGGTTCAGGGCTCTTTTCCGGAAGGCCTCCAGGTGTTCGGTCTCGAAGAGCCGGGCCAGCGTCTCGTAGGACACGACATCGACCTTCTCGACGACGTTCGATGTCCGGAACCCGTCGAAGAAGTGGAGGAAGGGGATCCGGGTCCGCAAGGTCGCCAAGTGGGCGACGATGGCCAGGTCCTGGGCTTCCTGGACGGAGCCGCCGCAGGTTTGGGCGAAGCCCGTGTTGCGGGCGGCCATGACGTCGCTGTGGTCGCCGAATATGGACAGGGACTGGCAGGCCAGCGAGCGGGCCGAAACCAGGAAGACTGTCGGCAGCATCTCGCCGGCGATCTTGTGCATGTTCGGGAGCATCAGCATCAGACCCTGGGAGGCCGTGAAGGTCGTCGTCAGGGCCCCGGCCGAGAGCGCGCCGTGGACCGCGCCCGAGGCGCCGCCCTCCGACTGCATCTCGACCACGTCGACCGTCTGGCCGAAGATGTTCTTTCGGCCTTGGGCCGACCACTCGTCGGCCAGCTCTCCCATCGTCGAGGACGGCGTGATGGGATAGATGGCCGCGACCTCGGAATAGGCATAGGAAACGTGCGTTGCCGCCGTGTTCCCGTCGATCGTCTGCATGTCTATTTTCATGTATGACTCCTTGTGCCGCTCATCGGCGGCTGGTTTTTCGGGGCTATTCTTTGAGCTCCGTCCGGCCCTCCAGGGCCTTTTTGATGGTCACCTGGTCGGCGAAGTCGAGGTCCGAGCCCACCGGCAGACCCATGGCCAGCCGGGTGATGCGTATCCCGTGATCCTTGAGGAACCGCAGGAGGTAAAGCGCGGTGGCCTCCCCTTCCACGGTCGGATTGGTGGCCACGATGATCTCCTTGAAAGTCCCGCCCTCGACCCTCCGGGCGAGCTTCTCCAGACGGAGCTCGTCCGGCCCCCGGCCCTTGAGAGGCGACAGCGGACCCAGGAGGACGTGATAGCGGCCGTGGTAGACGCCCGTCTTTTCGAGAGAGGAGATGTTGAACGGTTCCTCGACGATGCACAAGGCGTCGTCGGACCGCTGCCCGTCCGAGCAGATGAGACAGGGGTCGACGTGGGTGATGTTGTTGCAGACCGAACAATAGAAGATCCGGCGCTTGGCTTCCCGGATGGCCTCGGCCAGCCGGTCGGCGTCCTCGGTCCGCAGGCTGAGGAAATAGAAGGCGATGCGCTGGGCCGTCTTGGCACCGATGCCCGGGATCCGCCTCAGTTCCTCGATGAGGTCATGGAGGGGCTGGGCGTATTCGAACATCAGAACAGTCCCGGGATCTTCAGTCCGCCGGTGAGCCCGCCCATCTTCTGGGCCAGGGCCTCGTCCACCTTGCGGGACGCATCGTTGGCGGCCGCGACGATCAGGTCCTGGAGCATCTCGATCTCGTTCCTGTCGGCGACCTCGGGCTCGATCCGGACAGAAAGGAGATTCTTATGACCGTCCAGGACGACCCGGACCATCCCCCCTCCGCTCGTTCCGTCGACCCGCATCTCGGCCAGCTCCTTCTGCAGGCGGTCCTGCATGTCCTTGGCCGTTTTCAGCATCTTCTGGAGATCCATGACGTTCTTCACGATTCCTCCTCCGTGGGCGGCGTCCGCTTCGGATCTTTGTCCCGCGGGTCCCGGATAGGGTCGGCCGCGAGGACCTGGGCCTTGAAGGTGTTCATGAAAAATTGGACGGCCGGGTCCTTGAGAGCCGTTTCGATCTCCCGGCCCGGGGCGGCCGGAGGGACGCTCTCGGGGTCGCGCTCGGCGAACCGGACGGCCATTTTCCGTCCGGCGACCTCGGCGAGCGTTCTTTCGACCGCTTTCAGGTCCTTCTCCTGGATGCTGGTGGCGAAAAAGCCCTTGCCCCGGTCGAACAAGACCTCGAGGGCATCGTCCCTGACCCGGACCGACGAATACTGGGAAAGCAGCGCGGCCAGAGGCGCCCGGTCCACGGCCAGCCTTTCGAGGACCCGGGCGAAGAGGTCCTTCTGCGGCGCGGGGGATGGCCGCGGTCCGGCCGGAGTGGGAGGCGGAGGCGGGGCCGACACGCGCGCCGGCGCCGGTCCGGCGGCCGCCGGTCGTCCCGGCGTCCCGGCCTCCGTTCTCTTCAAGGACTCCACGTCCCGGATGAGGTCCTGCAAGGGGACGATCTTGCGGAAATGGCAGAGCCTGATGAGGAACGTCTCCATGTAGATCCTGGGCACGGCCGAATACTTCAGGCCGGGCTCGGCCTGCTGGAGGGCGATGAGATAGCGCAACAGATCTTCCGGGGTGACCTTGTCGGCTTGAGCGCGAAGGGCTTGGAGCTCATCGGGGCTCGCCGGGAGCAGGTCCTCGGGCTTCTTTACGGAGCGGACCAGGAGCAAAGCCCGGAAATGCTCGACGAGCTTGCCGAAGAAGGACCTCAGGTCGTGGCCTCCGGAGATGACGCTCTCGACCAGACCGAAGATGTCCTCGGGCCGCTCCTCGAGGACGGCCGTCGAGATGCCGAACAGCAGGTCCTGGCCGATGACGCCGAGGATGGTCCGGAGGTCCTCGTCGCCGATCTGCTCCCCGCTGAAGGCCACCGCCTGGTCGAGCAGGCTCTGGGCGTCCCGCATGCTGCCGTCCGCGGCTTCGGCGATCATGGCCAGGCCGGCGGGCGATACCGTGATGCCCTCCTTCCGGGTGATCTCCATAAGGTGGTTGATGATGTCGCGGTGGGAGATCTTCTTGAACTCGAAATGCTGGCAGCGGGAGACGATGGTCGCCGGGACCTTGTCGAATTCCGTCGTGGCGAAGATGAACACCGTATTCGGCGGCGGCTCTTCGAGCGTCTTGAGCAGGGCGTTGAACGCGTGCGTGGAGAGCATGTGGACTTCGTCGATGATGAGGACCTTGAACCGGGTGTAGACCGGCTTGTACTTGACGGTTTCGCGGATGGGCTCGATATCGTCCACCTGACGGTTCGAAGCCCCGTCGATCTCCAGGACGTCGATGGCCTTTTCCTCGAAGATATCCTGGCAGAACTTGCAGGCGTTGCAGGGATTCGGGGTCGGCCCGTTGACGCAATTGAGGGCCTTGGCCAGGATGCGGGCCACCGTGGTCTTGCCCGTGCCGCGCATGCCCGAAAAAAGATAGGCCTGGGCCACCCGGCCCGTGGAGATGGCGTTCTGGATGGTCCGGACGACGGACTTCTGCCCGACGACCTCCTCGAAGGTCTGGGGCCTGTATTTCAAGGCGAAGATCTTATAGGACATGGGTTTCGGCCGCTCGTCGATGGTCGGGAACGGATCGTATCCCCGAAAATGTAAAGATTATATTAGCACAAATCGGACAAATATCAAGGAAAAGGAATATAATAACGGCCGTGAATCCGCGCCGGCAGAGCCTCTGGGAGATCCATGTCGCGGTCCTGCTCTTCGGATTTCCGGGTCTGTTCGGCAAATGGATCCCCCTCTCCCCCCATCTGATCGTCTTCGGACGGGTCTTTTTCGCCGCCCTGGCCCTCGGGGCGGTCCTGGCCCTCGGCCGGCGGTCCTTGCGCATCGCGTCAAGAGGGGATGCCGGCCTGCTCGCCTTCTGCGGCCTCATCCTGGCCGTCCATTGGACCCTTTTCTTCCAGTCGGTCCAGGTCTCCTCGGTGGCCGTGGGGCTCCTGGCTTACTCGAGCTTCCCGGTCTTCACCGTCTTTTTGGAACCCCTGCTTCTTGGGGAGCCACGAGACCGCGGAAGCCTGGGCTTCGCCCTCCTCTGCGTTCTCGGCATCGCCCTCATCGTCCCCGGGTTCGACCTTTCGAACTCGACCTTCCAAGGTGTC
Source organism: Candidatus Aminicenantota bacterium (assembly GCA_046496285.1). Taxonomy (GTDB): domain Bacteria; phylum Acidobacteriota; class Aminicenantia; order Aminicenantales; family Saccharicenantaceae; genus RBG-16-66-30. Next base: position 5,602 of record JAWOHF010000354.1, on the reverse strand, counting down.
CTCTACGGCCTGGGCGCGGGCCTGACGTTCTCGATCCTGTCCATCGCCAACCGGCGGCTGGTCCGGACCCATTCGAGCCTGAAGATCGCCTTTTATCAGGACCTTCTGGCCATGCTCTTCCTGCTTCCGTTCGTCGCGTCCTCCCCCCCCCTCCTCTCGGCCCGGACGTTGTGGCTGCTCGCTCTTCTGGGGATCTTTTGCACGGGGGCGGCCCACACCCTGTTCATCAAAGGGATGAAGCACGTCGGGGCCAGGACAGCCAGCATCCTGAGCTCTCTCGAGCCCGTCTACGGGATCGTCCTCGCCCTGGCCTTCCTCGGCGAGGTCCCCGCCCTGAGGACGATCGCCGGCGGGGCCTTGATCCTGGCCGCGGCCCTGGTCGTGACGGTCCGCGCCGGGCGGCCGCCGGCCTAAAGGCCGTCCTTCTTCCTGACCGGGGTCGGCCGCTTCTTGGCCTTTTCCTCTTCTTGTTTCTGCCTCTTGGCGAGCTCGGCCTTCTCGTCCACGTGCTTTTTCCTCAGTTCCCCGATCCTGGAATTGACCTGCTCCTCGGTCTTCTTCCGGGTCTCCGGGTTCTGGACCGATTTGATCTCTTCGGCCGCCCTGCGGCGGATCTCGACGATCTCGACCTCCTGGCTCTCTTCCATGAGCTTCTGTTCCTGTTCGTGGACTCTCCGGAGCACGACGCTGTCCTGCGCGGGCGTGTCGCGTAAGTAGCGGCCGGCGCGCTCGGAGTCGAGGCGCTCGGCGGCCTGCTCCTGCTCGATGACCTGTTTCGGGCGGGCCATCTCGTTCCGGGAGACCTCCGGTCTGTAGACCACGATCTCCTGGACGGACGAGCGGACGTCCTCAGGCCGGCGGCCGTCCTTGAGGGCCACCTTGGTGACCGGGGTATTCGTCTCGCGCCGGACGTGGTCGAGCCCGACGCCTTCGTTGAACACCCGGTTGTCGCGGGTGGAGATGTTGATGTTGACGACCGTCAGGTTGATGATCGTGGTGTTCCTCTCATAGGGCAGGACCCAGCGGTCCAGGGACCGGTCCATGAAGTCCCGCCCCCGGACGAAGATCCAATGATGGCTGGGGATGTTCCAATCCCGGCGCCCGAACCCGCGGCCCGGATGGAAATCCGCGCCGGGCGGCAGCGGGGCCCAGCCGATGTGCCCGCCGCCCCAGCGCCAGCCGACCCAGGCCGGCCCCCAGACGATGTCGGGCACCCAGAACCACCCCATGCGGCGGTCCCAGCCCCAGCGGCCGTAGTGGAACGCGATCCAGCCCCATCGCTCCACGGACACCCAGGTCCAGCCGTGATCGGTCCAGGCCCAGTGCCCTCTCGAATAGGGGCGCCATCTGGTGCCGATGTCACGGGGGATCCATACGTAGCCGTAGGGAGAATAGGAGACCCACAGGCCGTACGGCTGGAGGTATTCATAGAAATAGGAAACGTCCGTCCGGTTGTAATAGCCCCGGTCCGGCTCGTACGTCCGGGCCCTGGGCGGCGGGTTTCGGGTCGAGTCATAGGGGACATAAATGCAGCAGGCGGCCCCAACCAGAGCAACGAGAGTAAAGATCCCCAGAAGCTTTCGCATTTGGCTCCTCCTATTTCTCTGTTAAGCAAAAGACGTGCCAAGCTGCGGAACAGGCATGGCCGGGGCGTCCGGACAAAACGGCGTCCTCCTTGGAGGACAGCGGCATGTTCAGCCCAATATAATTAGTCGCAGGTCAGGCCAATCTCTTGAAGACCGTCTTGATCCGCTTGAGGGCCCAATTCAAGTCCTTCTCCCTGATGATGAGCGGAGGAGCGAAGCGGATGACGTGGTCGTGCGTCTCCTTGCAGAGGAGCCCTTCTTTCATCAGCTCTTCGCAGAAGCGCCGGGCGCCGCCGGCCTCGGGCTTGAGCTCGACGCCGATGAGCAGGCCGCGTCCGCGGACTTCCTTGATGTGGCGGCTCCGGATCTTGCGCAGCTTGTCCATGAAGGACTGGCCCCGCTCGGCGGCGTTCTGGATGAGCTTTTCCTCCAGGATGACCTTCAGGCTCTCGCGGGCGACGGCGCACCCCAGGGGGTTGCCGCCGAAGGTCGAACCGTGTTCCCCCGGCTTGAAGACGCCCAGGATGTCCCTGTCGGCGATGACCGCGGAGATGGGATAGCAGCCCCCTCCCAGGGATTTTCCGATAATGACGATGTCGGGGCGGACGTCGTCGTGTTCGCAGGCGAAGAGCTTACCGACCCGGCCGAGCCCGGTCTGGATCTCGTCGGCGATGAACAGGACGTTGTTCCTCCGGCAGATCTCGGCGGCCTTCTTCAGATAGCCGTCGGGCGGGATGAGGATCCCCGCTTCGGCCTGGATGGGCTCCACCAGGAAGCCGGCCGTCCGCGGGGTGATGGCCTTTTCCAAAGCCTCGAGGTCGCCGAAGGGAACGATCGGGAAGCCCGGAGTGAAAGGCCCGAAATCCTTCCGGTAGGAGGGCTCGGTCGAAAAACTTATCGCGGTCACGGTCCGGCCGTGGAAATTGTTGCAGCAGGCGATGATCTCCGCCTGGTCCTGGGCCACGCCCTTCTTCTGATAGGCCCACTTGCGGGCCGTCTTGACCGCCGTCTCGACGGCCTCGGCGCCGGAGTTCATGGGCAGGACCATGGAATAGCCCGTCAGGTCGCAGAGCTCCTTAGCCAGAAGCGGCCACTGATCGTTGCGGAAGGCCCTCGAGGTCAAGGTCAATCGGCGGGCCTGCTCGATGAGGGCCTTGACGATGCGGGGATGACGATGTCCCTGGTTGACGGCGGAATAGGCGCTCAGAAAGTCCAGGAATTTGCGGCCTTCGACGTCGTACATCCAGATGCCCTGGGCCTTGGTGGCGACGACGTCCAGGGGGTGGTAGTTGTGGGCCCCGTAAACGTCTTCCAGATGGATGAGGTCTTTGCTGTCCATGTTGCGACTCCTTGTAAGATCTCGCGGACGGTCCCGCGATGTGGTGGCGGAGAGGGCGGGATTCGAACCCGCGGTGCACCTTGCGGCACACACACGCTTTCCAAGCGTGCTCCTTAAGCCACTCGGACACCTCTCCGTTAGCCGGCTGCGGCGCTATCCGCATTCCGAAGCGAAGACAAACGTATCAAAAAAGACACGGCAGGTCAATCGACCGGGGACCCCTCGGGGGCCTTCGGAAGAGACCGCGAAAACGTTTAGAACGGGCGCCTGTAGATGTTGATGATGTCCTTGAGCATGGCGGCCGCGGCGCCGCGGGGGCTCGAACGGCCCCCGGTCACGGTCACTGTGCCCATCGAATCCGTGAGGAACGTGATCCCCTTCTCGGTCCCGCTGACGTGGAAGAGAGGGTGGGTCGCGTCGAGAACGGACGGCCGGACATCGAGGCTCCATCGGCCGCCTTTCCTCCCGGGAGCGGCCGTGGCCATCAGCTTGACGACCCGGCCTTCGCAGGCGGCCGACCGCACGAAGTCCGCGGACAGCCCGGCGATCCCCTTGACCTGCACGTCCCGGAGAGCGTAATCCCCATCGAGGCAGGCGTTGGTGATGAGCAGGATCTTGCTCGCGGAATCCCAGCCCGCGACGTCGTTGGCGGGATCGGGCTCGGCGATGCCCTTGCTCTGGGCCTCCTTCAACGCCTCGTCGTAGTCCAGCCCCTCGGCCATGCGCGTCAGGATGTAGTTCGTCGTGCCGTTGAGGATCCCCTGGATGCTCTCGATCCTGGTTCCGGCCAGGGAGAACATCCCGACGTCCAAGGTCGGCAGGGCGGCCGCCGCCGCGCCGCTGAACTTGAGGGACAGGCCGGTCTCGGCGGCCAGATCCTTCAGCTCGCGGAAGCTCACGACCAGGGCGCCCTTGCTGGCGGCCACGGCGTTCCACCCGCTCCTGAAGGCCTGGGAGATATAGGAGAATCCGGGCTCTCCCGTCCGAAGATCCGAGAGCGTGCATTCGACGAGGCAGCCGCCGGGCTCCCATCCGTCGAAGAGGTCGCCGAATCTCATCCCTTCGCGCCAGGCGGGATTGCCGGCGGTCCAGAGCGAGCCGCCCTTCGAGATCTGGCGGACGTCCAAGGGCCGGCCGTTGAAGAAACAGCCGTCGGCCTTGGCCACCGCCACGACGTCGATCTCGAGCCCGTATCGGCGGCCCAGATCGTCTCGCTTCTCCCGCAGGAGCGAGACGAACGCCCGGCCGACGTTCCCGAAGCCTGTCACCACGAGATGAACCGACTTCATCGCCTTTCCTCCGGATGGTCGTTTCGAGCCCCCGAGGACGGGGGGAAGAACTGGCGGAGAGGGCGGGATTCGAACCCGCGATCCCAATTGCTCGAGATAACGGTTTTCGAGACCGTCGCCTTCAACCACTCGGCCACCTCTCCGCATTGACGGTCGCTCGAAGGTTCAGCATTATACCCGAAATCGGGGGCCGTGAACAGGCGGCGCCCCATCCGGGACGGAGCCTGTTCAAACGCGGCGGCGTCTTCTCTCCCGGAAGAAATCGCGGATCGCCTTGGCGCACTCCTCGGCCAGAACACCGCCTGCGACTTCGGGCCGGTGATTGGTCCGCTCGAACGGAAAGGCCATGATGGACGAAACGGCGCCGGCCTTGGGATCGGCCGCTCCGTAGACGAGGCGCCGGACGCGGGCCTGGACAATGGCGCCGAGGCACATGGCGCACGGCTCGACGGTGACGAACAGGTCACAATCCGGGAGCCGGTAGTTCCCCGACTTTCGGGCCGCCCTGCGAAGGGCCACGATCTCGGCATGGGCCGTCGGATCCTTTGTCCTGATCGGCGCGTTCGAGCCCCGGGAGATGATCCTCCCCTCTCTGACGACCACGGCCCCGACGGGGACCTCCCCCGCGGCGGCCGCCCTTTCGGCTGCGCGGAGGGCGGCCCTCATGAAAAGCCGATCGTCGCCTGGTGCCCGGGATCTCATCGTCAACCGCATTTTACCTTCAACGGGTCGACAAGGACAATATCTATTCCCTTCCCGGCGCATAGAGCCTATAATGCCGGAGAGATCGCGGGAGGAGCCGAAAGATGGACTCGTTCGAGTGCTTGGCCTGCGGGCCGGTCGATGTGCGCGACCCGTTCTCGCCTTTTTGCCCCGGGTGCGGAGAGCCCCTCTTCGTGTCCCGCCCGGAACGCTCCGGGCGAAGGGCCATCCGGGAGCGCGCCGAGTCGGCTATCGAAAAGTTCCTCGATTTCCTGTCCCTCTCCGCCTTCGACTCCAAGCTCAGTCTCGGCGAGGGCAACACCCCCCTCCTCCCTTTGAATTGTCTGGGGCCGAGGAGCGGGCTCTCCCGCGTTTTCGCCAAGAACGAAGCCCAGAACCCCACCGGCAGCTTCAAGGATCGGGGGACGGCCGTGGCCGTTCAAATAGCCGTCGCTTCGGGGTTCAAGCGCATCGGGACGGTCTCGACCGGGAACATGGCGGCTTCGACGGCGGCCTACGGGGCCAGGGCCGGCCTGGAAACCTTCGTTCTGCTCAAGGAAGGCACATCGGCCGCCGCCCTGCAGGCGTCGGGGATCTACGGCCCTCATTTGATCATCGTCGACGGGGATTACGGGGCCCTGTTCCATAAGAGTCTCGAGATCGGCAAGAGATTGGGCATCTCCTTC
>JAWOHF010000243.1:0-5280 GCA_046496285.1 Candidatus Aminicenantota bacterium | reverse complement strand
GGCAGGGACGGGACGCCATCATGGACCGCTACGAACTGGCCGTCCTGCCTGCCCCGCCGCCGCCGTTCGACCCTGCGTACCTGTCCGCGCTGCGCGTCGAGGCCCTTTCCGACGAGGTGGCCACAGCCGAGATTGGCGTCGACCGCTGGACGCTGACGCGGGTAGACGGTCGCTGGCTGCTAGCCGAGCTTCGCTACAACTGACGCGACGGTTCGCCCGCAGCGGGTGTACGCCCGCGCGACGCGTCAGAAGCGCGTCCCGCCTTCCAGCCAAGCCTTCAGCACGTCGCCGATCTCTCCTGTGGCAACACGCACGTCCTGGCCTTCTGTCTCCCCGAGATCCATTAGCCTGATCAATTCATAAGAATGCCAATGTGTCACCTAACTCATGCGATATCCGTAAGATCTCCAAATTGCCGACTTTTCATAGGATTCCCGGAATCTGCTCCCGGAAAGAAAGGTATTCTTACCCTCCGGGCGCGGCTTTTCGCGGTCTCGTCGGTCGTCGCGGCTCTCCTGGCCCTGGCCGCCTGCAAGGTCGCCCAGGTCCCCGCCGTTCCGGCCCGACCATCCAAGGTCATCATGGGCTACTACGTTTCTTGGAAGCAGGCCGAGTTCGACCACACCCAGGTCCGCTACGAGTATCTGACCCACATCGCCCACGCCTTCGTCTGGCCGGACCCCTTGGGGAACATCGTCGTCCCGCCGGGCTTCCTCTATCCCGAGCTCAACGCCGCGGCCCGCGCCCACGGGGTCAAGATGATGGTCAGCGTGGGCGGCGGCGGAAATTGCGCCGGGTTCCCGGGGGCCAGCTCGACCGCGGCCAACCGGGCCCGGTTCGCCGTTCAGCTGGTCGATCTCTGCCGCACCAACGCCTACGACGGCGTGGACATCGACTGGGAGTTCGTCTCCAATGAGGAAGAGCGCGCCAACTTCACCCTTCTCGCGGAGGAGCTGGGCGCGGCCCTCAAAGCCCAGTCGCCGCCTCTGCTCCTGACCATGGCCGCCCCCGGGAATAACTTCTACGGAAGGTGGATCGAATTCGAGCGTCTGTCCGCCGCTTTCGATCTCATCGGGTTCATGACCTACGACTACCACGGCACCTGGTCCGGCCACTCCGGGCACAATGCGCCGCTCACCGCGGGCGCCGACGTCGCCTGCGGCTCCCTGGACGCGAGTTTCGCTTACGCCCTGGGCCGCCGGGTCCCGCCGGACAAGGTCCTGGTCGGCCTGGCGTTCTATGGGCGGTCCTTCGACTGCGGAGGTTTGGGGCTGCCGTTCACCTCCAGCGAGTACTGGCCTTATAACGAGGTCATGAAGCTCCCGGAAGCGGAGTGGGCCCTGATCTGGGACGGGGCCGCCCAGGTCCCGTATCTCCGCCGCCGGGACGGCGGCATGATCGTTTCTTTCGACGACATGCGTTCGATCTCCCTCAAGTGCCAGTACGTCAAGGACAAACGGTCGGCGGGGGTCCTCATCTGGGAGCTGAGCCAGGACCGTCGGGCCGGGACGTCCGAGCTCCTGCAGGTCGTCGGCAAGTCGTTCGGGGCCGTCGCCCGCTAAGCCCTCACGGCTCCTTGACGTTCCAGCCCGAGAGCCGGACCTTGCCCGGCTGCCCGCCGAGGTCGTCCGTGAAGACATATCCGGAGATGCGGCGCTTCTCTCCCGGCAGGAGGCTGATGTAGTTGTCGTCCAGAAAGACGGGCAGGACGGATTCCCCGGAGATCTCGCGCACGATCCTGATCTCGACCATGAAGGCCAGGTGCTTGGACGGGTTCTCCAGGTCCAGCGTGGCCTTGGTCCGCGGGCCGTCGGTCGAATAGCGCTGCCGGACCTTGAGCTCGACGGGCGGCAGGCGGTCGAGGGCCGTGAGGTCGGCGAAATCCTTGACGGGCGTCACATACCAGGTCGTCTGGGCGTCGTCGAGCGTCTCCGGCTTGGCCGAGAGAGCGTAGAAGTTGGCGTCGACGAGCTGGCCTTTGGCCCCGAGGAGCCGGAGGTCGACGAAAAAGACGGATGTCAGGCCGGCCGCGGGCAGGCGGAGCTGGTCGATCGTCCGGACCTCGTCCGGCTGGAGCGAGAAATCGACGGTCTTGGCGATGACCTCCTTGAGGTCGAGGTCGAGGACCCGGATGGCGGCCTTGAGCCCCGGGGCCGGGGCCAGGGTGTTGTTGACGGCGACGATCTCGCGGTTGCCGTAATTGTAGAGGATGTGGACGGGCTCCCCGGCCTTGCGGGCGCCGTAGAAGGCGCCGTTGGGCATGAGGAAGTAGTCGTAGAGCTGCCACCAGAGCTTGGGCCAGGCCGAGTTGTGCATCCACTGGATGACGCCGGTCGCCTTGTGCTTGTTGGCCGTGAAGGCCTCGAACATGGCCCGCATCCCCTCGTAGTTCAGGAACTGGGCTTTCATGGCGTATTCCTCGACGGTCCGGGCCGGGCCGAGCCGGCGTTCCATGGCCTCGTTGTAGCGGCCGAGATCGGTGAACTTCCCCCGGCAGCAGTGAAAGGACCAGACGTCGTTGATCGGCCAGAGGTCCTTCTCGGCGAACATCTTGCGGAGGCTTTCGACAGGCGGGACTTGCGGGCCGGGCCCGGCCTCGGTGTTGAAGCCGTAGGCCCCGCCGTTCCTGGTGTCGACATACCAGTAGACGGGGGGCACGTAATCGTAGGGCCCGAGCATCTTGACCCCGGACGGCCCGGAGAGCGTGCTCGTCTTGCCCTTGGCCGAGACGAGCGTCGGCCGGGTCGGGTCGACCTCCTTCTGGATCTCGAGGTAGCGCCTCTCGAGGTCGGGGTGGGGGAGCATGTCGCTGGCCTGGGCCCAGACGAAGATCGAGGGGTGGTTCCGCAGCCAGAGGAGCTGATCCCGCCAGGATCGAGCGATGAGGTCGATGTCCTCCGGGGACGTGATGCCGCCGTAGGGCTCGCCGGCCGGCTTGCCGAGGGTGTTCTCCCACTCCCAGTGGCAGCTCCAGCCGACCATCAGCAGGATGCCGTTCTCGTCGCAGAGGTTGTAGAGGTCGCGGCTCGTGCCCCAGAAGCCCTCGAGGCGGAGGGCGTTGAGGTTCATGTGCCGGGCGTAGAGGACTTCCGAGAGGAGCTTCTTGCGCCGGACGTCGAGGAGCAGGTCGTCGGTCCAGCCGGCGCCGCGGATGAGGATCTTCTTGCCGTTGAGCCGGTAGCCCCGGTGGCCCTGCTCGTTGATGTAGTCGGAGATCTCCCGGACGCCGAAGCGGACGCCGCGGATGTCGGAGATGAAGTTGCGCGGCGGGGCGACTCGGGGCCGCCGGCCCTTTTCGGCGGCCTGCTCGGCGGCCTGGCGTTCGGCCTCCGCTTTCTCTTCGGCCTTGTCCCGCTTGGGCTCGAAGGCCAGGATCAGGGTGTAGAGCTCCGGGTTTCCCAGGTCGTGTGTCCACCAGACCCGGGGATCCTTGAGGGCCAGCCCGGGGTGGGTTTCGGCGTTGAAGACGACGGCCTTCGTCTCCCGGGGGCCGAGGGCGACCTCCTGGGAGACGCGCAGGCCTTCGATCCGGGCCTCGAGAGTCCCCGAAACGGGCCGGTCGGCGTGGTTGCGGAGCTCGGCGGAGATCGTCAGCCGGGCCTCCTTGAGGGTCTCGAGGTCGAGCTTGGTCGTGACGAAGGGGAATTCGATCGAAACGTCCCCGGTGGCCCGGACGCGGACCTCGCGCCACAGGCCCATGTTGTTGTCAGGCGGGGCCGGGTTCCAGTCGACGAAGCCGATCGCGGGCTCTCCCTCTTTCGGCGGGAAGACCTCGACGGCCAGGACGTTCTTCTCGGTCGTCTTGACGGCCTCGGTGATGTCGAAAGCGAAACGCCGGAAGGGGCCGAAGGTCGTCGCGGCCTCGGCGATGCGGACGCCGTTGAGCCAGATATCGGCCCGGTAGTTGAGGCCGTCGAACTCGAGGTGGGCCCGGTTGATCCCGGCGCCCAGGGGCACGGTGAACTCCTTGCGGTACCACCAGGAGGTCTGGAAGGGCTCGGTCGGGACGGACTTCAGGTTGTCGCCGACGAAGAGGTCGCGGTAGACGTTGTTCTGGACGAGCGTGCCCAGGACCGTCGAGGGGACGAGGGCCGGGTACCAGCCGTCGATCCTGAAGCCGGGCAGGGAGATCCGCTCTCCGGCGCCTTTGACCTTCTCGGAAGACTGGATGTTCCAGAGGTCGCCCAGGGTGACGGCGCGCTCGATGGGGGCCCGGAGGGGGGGCTTCGCCGCGGGCTGTCCCGCGGGATCGGTTCTCGGTTGCTGCCCGGGGACGGCCGGGGATATCGCGGCCAGGGACGCCAGCAGGGCCAGGCCCGCGGCCCCGCGGAGGATGTTCTTCAAGGTCGCCGGAATGGGCATGGTCATGACGCCTCCCGAAATAGGGATATATCCATTATATCGGAAGGCCCGGGGATGGCCAAACCGCCGCTACGGCATCACCAGCTTGAAGACCCAGGCGTGGGCGCAGGGCGGGTTCGTGAGCGCGCTTCGGGGCAGGGTCAGGAGCGCTCCCCGGCCGACCTTTTCCCAGCGAACGGGCTCGCGGACGCCCAGCATGGCGACCGTGCTTCCCGGCCGGGGCGAGATGGAGGTCAGCATGATCTTCGGCGGAGGAGCGGTTTCGCCCTCGGCGGCCAGGCAGATGGCGTAGACCGTCCCGTTAGGGAGCGACGTGAAGCAGATGTTGGCCTCTTTGAATGGGGCGATGGGACGCGTTCCGTAGATGGCCTCGGAGTTGACCTTCATCCAGTCGCCGATGTCCCGGAGCCGGTCGAGGGCTTCGGGGGCGAACTCGCCCTCGGGGCTCGGCCCGATGTTGAGCAGGAAGTTGCCGCCCTTGGAGACGATGTCGACGAGAAGGTGGACGAGGCGCCGGGTGCTCTTGGTGGCGTCGTTCGCGTTCCAGGACCACTGGCCGGCCATGGTCATACAGGTCTCCCAGGGGAAGGGGAGGGGCTTTTCCGGGACCTCCTGCTCGGGCGTGCGGTAGTTCTCGTAGCGGCCGGTGACCGTGCGGTCGACGATGAGCAGGCCGGGCTGGCGGCGGCGGGCCATGGCCGCGATGCGCGGCATGTCGATGTCCATGTTCTTGGCGTTCTCGAGGAAATGGCCCGGGGCGATCTCGATCAGGGGCCGGGGCCGGACCCAGCCGCCGTCGAGCCAGAGGATGTCGAGCGGGCCGTAGCCGCTCACGAGCTCCTCGATCTGGCGGTAGGTGAAATCGCGGAAGCGCTGCCAGCGGTCGGGGTATCTGTCGATGCTGTAGTTGACGTTGCG
>JAWOHF010000239.1:0-28924 GCA_046496285.1 Candidatus Aminicenantota bacterium | reverse complement strand
GAGGGGACATCGCGATGACCACGGCGTTCCCGGGCCCGAGAGGGTCGCAGGCCGGGTCGATCGTGTCGTAGAGGATGCGCGTCGCCAGCCCCCGGCCGCCCAGGTAGTCCATGGCCTGCGCGGGGCCGGGAGGGACGACGCGGACCGCGCCCGACGTGAGGTCGACTTCGAGGACCCGGCCGTGGTAGCCGGATATCGGGAACGGGGACGTGGTCACGCGGCGGCCTTTCACCGGACAAGGTCCGGCCCCTAAAATACCAGAACGCCCGTCCTCCCGCAAGAAGCGCGCCCCGAGGCCCGAGTGTCGAACGAGCACCGCCGCGAGAGAGACGACCGCTAGGTGCGAGGCCGAGGGATGTCGCCGACGGGAGCATAAAGCGGTGATTTAGCCGGGAAGCGGGACGGATGAGGGGACCCTCGAAGAGGGCGGCTCACGATGTCTGAGCCTGCTATCCTGAGGGCTGGTCTGGATCCCGCGAGTTTCGTGGGCCGCCGAATCCGTCCCGCTGGGAGGCGTGAAAAATCACCGCGCGGACGGAGGCGATGTCCCGAGGCCTATCCTCCGCCGAGCATGGGGAAGACGGCCACGACGTCGCCCCCGGCGAGCGGCGTTCCCAATCCGGCCAGCGAGTTGATATGGGTGCCGTTGACCATGACGATGAGATGAGGCTTGAGGCCGTTCCCGTCGAAGAGCCCATCCCGGCGGGCGGGCGTGTCGCAGAGAAGGTCGAGGAGGTCCCCGGCGTTCCGGCCATCGGGGATCTCGATCTCGCGGGTCCGCCCTCCGAACAGGTCCCGGAAAGAGGCGAAGAATCTAGCTTGGATCTTCATCGAGCCTGGTCGTCCCGAAGAGGCTGCCGTCCATGAGCTTGCGGACGTTGGGGTCACGGACGTCGAAGATGAGCGGAACGGATGGCCTAAGGGAGGCCACGAACCGCTCCAGGATCTCCTCCCGGGCGACGAGGATGGACCTCTGTTCGGGGCGGAAAATGACCTTCCGCAAGACCGGCCAGAGGCCTCTCCCCTCGAGCTCCAGAGGGCCCACCTCGTCGACGACCAACAGCTCGCCCGGCGCGGCCTTGTAGATGATGGCTCGGGCCAGGTCGAGGGTCCGGGCGACGAAAAAGAAAGGGCCGGTCCTTTCCGCGTCCGGCTCCCCCGTGCGGCGCAGGAAGGGCAGGCAGCGCCCTTCTTTGAGGTCCAGGAGGTCGTACTCGGTCTGCCCCTGGCCGTCGAGAACGGCGACGCTGAGGAAGCCGCCAAAGGCCAGGCCGCGCGAGGCCCACCCGGGCAGGGAGCTTTCCAGGAGGGTCGTCTTGCCCCCGTGCACGGGCCCCGAGAGTATGAAGATCATCGGCTCACACCGGGTCTAGCGGATGAGGACGGTCGAAGCTCCTGTGTCCAGGACGATCGGCTGACCGTTCGGGCCGGCGGCCTGGTGGCTGGTGATCGACACCGCCGTTTCGCCCGGATTGACCGCCGTGAACACCAGCACGGCCAGGATGCCGCGCCCGCTGAACCCTCTCGCGCCCGACGGGTTGGAGAGCCCTATGGTGGCGCCCCCGCTGCTGATGCTCTTCAAGAACGGCGTTCTCCCGCCCATCTGCTTGATGACGCCGCCCTCGATCACGTCCTTGAGCTGCAGGACCCCGGGGTCAAAGGTCAGCCCGAGGGACATGCTGCCGATCTCCCGTTCGCTCACGAGTTCCACGTTGATGCGGAACTCCCGGTCGCGGGGGGCCTCGAAGCTGGCCGGCGATAGGAAAACGGCGTTGCCGTCCGCGGAGCGCTCCGGTTCGAGACGGGCGTCCTCGGGGCGCCCGGGCTCGCCTAACGCCTCCGCGCCCGCTCCGCGCTGCCCCGCTCCGGTCACCCCGGCCAGACTGTCGGGGTCCACCCAGAGGGCCTTGGTGTCCTCGTCGGACAGCGCCATGCTCCTGATGATGTGGGGCGTGATGGTCAGGATGACGTCGTATTGCTCGATCGTCGTCTGAGTGGTCGAGAACAGGCTGCCGAGGAGGGGGATGTCCTTGAGACCGACGATGCCCTTGAGGGATTTCCGCTCTTCGTCGCGCAGGAGCCCGGCCAGGAGGTTGGTCTCCCCGTCCTTGAGACGGACGACGTTCTTGACCTCGCGGGTGGCGATGATGGGGATGCCGGCGATGCCCTCGCCCGAGATCGAGGAGATCTGGATCTCGATCTCCATGGTCACTTCCCTCTCGTGGTGGATGCGCGGCGTCAGTTTGATGGAGATGCCGACGTCGGTCGGCTGGTAGCTCACCAGGGGCTGGGAATTCTGGCCGCCGGCGGCCACGGGATAGAAGGACGTCTGCGGGATGGGGACCTTCTGGCCGACGACGTACTCGATCTTCTCGCCGGCGATCCCGCGGATGCGCGGCTGGGCGATGATCTTGGTGTCCGAATCCCCGCCGATGAATTTGAGATAGGCCGAGGGGATGGTGACCTGGTAGTTGGCCAGGTCCCCGAAGTCCAGGCCCTCGAAACGGAACCAGCCGCTGTCGGTGATTCCTTCGAGCGGGTTGAGCCTCAACCCGAGCGTCCCCTGGCTGAGGTCGACACCGAGCTCCTGGAGCCGGAGCCGGGAGACCTCCATGATCTCGATGTCGACGAGGACCTCGCCCTTGGCCTTGTCCCACATCCGGAGGAGCTTCTCGGCCAAAACCACGGCTTGGGGCGTGTCGCGGATGGTCACCGAGTTGAGATTCTTGTCGACCTGGATGGACGGGACCTTGTACATCGTTTTGGTCATCTGGACCAGAGCCTGCTGGACGTCCTGGGCGTTGATGTTGGACAGGTAGAAGGTCCTGATGGCGTTGAGCTCGTACTGCATCCTCTTCTGGACGTTGTCCGGGACGATGATGACGGTCCGTTCGTCGATGACCCGGAAGAAGTTCTTGCTCGCGACGCACAGGAAGCTCAAGGCCGACTGGAGGTCCTTGCCGGTCAGGTCGATGGCCAGGGCCGTGTCGCGGAAGGTCTCGTCGTAGATGAAATTCACGCTCGCCACGCGCCCCAGGGTCTGAAAGATGGACCTCAGCGAGACCTCGGTCCGAAAGCTCAGGTTCAGCGGCTCACCGGTGCTCCTCAGCGTGACCGGCCCTTCGAGCCTTTCCTGGGCCGCTTTATCCGGCTTGGGGGCCGGCGCAAGAAAAGCTCTCAGCTCCTCGATCAAAGCCCGGTTGGTCGGGTCGAAAGCCAGGGCCTTCTTGTAGGCCGTCTCGGCGTTGGCTTTAACTCCCTGGGCGGCCAGATTTCGCGCGAGCTGAAGGTTCTGCAGGCTGGCCGCCGCCCTGGCCCTCATCAGGGCCAGCCGGTAAACGGGTTCCCGGGGATCGGCCAGAGTCGCCTTTTCGTAGTGCCCGACGGCTTTCTCGAAATCCCTGTTGAGCTCGGCCTGGGCGCCCATTTTGTATTCGTGGTGGAGGGTCCGGGAACCCTGCTTGTAGTCATCCGTGAGCGTCGCGCATGAGGCCGCGCCCAGGGCCAGCACCAGAATGACGGCGATTCTCTTCATGGCCTGTCTCCTCATCGCGTAAAAGTTTTCCTCTCGGAGTTCGGGCCCTCCACGACGATCTCTTCGGGCGTGATGCGGACGACCCGGTAGCCGGGCAGGATCTCGTCGCCTTCGGCCACGGAAACTGTCTGGCCGCGCCGCAGGACGAGGGCCATGGTCCGCCCGGACACGCCGACGGACCCGATGTAGGTGAGGTCTAGGGCGAACCCCGCGGCCGCTTCCGGGGGAGGGGCGGCGGGCTTTTTGGCGGAGGCCGGTCTCGAGGTTGGCTGCGTGACGGGCGTCCGGGCCGCCTTGGGCCGGAAGATGTCCCGGAGCGGCGGCGCCGGCTCCTTGGCGTCGAGCAAGAGGAGGTCCGTGCGGACGATGGGGGGCTTCTCTTTCTCGGAGGGGCCGACAGCCGCGGTGTTCGAGCCGGCTTGGGGACGGGAGGCGAGCGAAACGGCGGATGCCAGAACGAGGATCAGGACCAGGGCCCGGGCTGTGTTCTTAGCTTCCATAATATCCCGCCAGAGTCAGTTTGCAGACGAGGGACCCGCCGTCGGAGCCCGTTTTCTGAAAATCGATCCTCTCGATGACCAGGAACCTGGGGAACCTCTCGATAATCCCCAGAAGCCGCTTGAGCCCCGCATAGGTGCCGCTGTAGCTGAAGGTCACGATGGTCTTCTGGGCCTTTTCCTTGTCCAGGTCCGAGTAGCCGTAGCCGATATCCGAGACCGTCAGGCCGGCCAGGGCGAACAGCCGCTGGAGGTCGAGGCGGAGGGCGGTGACGTCGTCCTTGGAGCTGTAGAAATATTCCGTCGCCAGCATCCCCAGATCTTCGCGCGCCTCCTGCCACCGGAGCCATTCGGCTTCCGCTTCGGCCCGGGCCTCGACAGCCTTGGCGTTATCGGTTTCGAGCTTGACGAGGGACGTCCGGAGCCCGGAATGCGCGTCCTTGGTCCTGAAGAAGACGGCCAGGGCGACGGCCAGGACGACGAACGCCACCAGTCCGAGGCGGACGAGCGCCTTCCTGTCCCTGTCGTCGAGCCGGTCAAACAGTCTGTTCATAGGTCAGAGATATCTCCGTGACCAACCGTCCTTCGACACTGCGGGATTCTCCGCTGACCTGGACGCCCTTGAACCCCTTTTCCGACAGGTTGTTGATGAGGGCGATGAGGTCGTCGAGGCCGTTCGAAACGACCCGGAGCCGGATCGAGAGGGCCCGATCCCCCCGGAATTCCGGATTGAGCGCCGTGATGTAGCTCGATGCGGGCAGGGCGGCCTCGAGATCCGACAACAGGGCCGTCCAGGAGAAGCTCTTTCTCAGGATGATGCTGTTGACGAGGTTGACCCGGGCCGTCGTCCCCTTCTCCTCTTTCTGGACTTCGGAGGCCAGGCGCGCCCGCTCTCTCTCGGTGTCCTTCAACAGGCCCTCCATCTCGGCGCGCGAGGTCCGGAGCCGGGCCGATTCCGCGCCGTACACCAGCAGGGAGTAGGCCGCCAGTCCGGCCGAGGCCAGCAGGAGGACGGCCAGGGCGCTCCTGAGAAGATGGAAGAAGCGCCGGTTCCTCAGCGGCTTCGTGGCCAGATTCAGCTCGAGCGGGACCGCCGTTCTGGCCGTCATTGGATCTGTCCCGCAAGCGGCGCCAGCAGGGATTTCTCCCCGGCGCTCCAGGTTTCGGGGGCCTGATAGTCGACGGGTTCGACCGTGAAGGGCAGGCCCCCTCCCAGCCTCGCCAGGAACTCCGGGCCGCCGTCGAGGATGCCCGTCCTGACCCGGATGCGGTCGACCTTCTTCTTTTCCTTGTCCTCGAGGAACCGGACCGTGTTGGAGATCTCCATGGCGACCTGGGCCGCCCTCCGCTCGAAGGTCCGGGCCGGGTCCCCGTCGGACCCCAGGGATTTTTGACGATAGAGGGCCCACTCGCCGCCGGCGACCGCGAGCAGGCTGATGGAATCCTCCTCGAGGTTCAGCAGCAGGCTGGAGTCGTCGGGCCCCGTGAAATGGGCGAGGCTCAGCGTGGGGATGGTGACGACACCCACGTTCAGCCCGTTCCTTTCGAACAGGGATTCGTATTCCTCGATGACCGCGCGGCGGGCCATGGACACGATGATCCTGGCGGCCCCCCGGGGAGAGGATGCCGCGTAATCGATCCGGGCGTCCTCGGGGATGTGGGGCATCTGCCGGCTGATGCGCCAGCGGATGAAGGCGTCCCGCTCCTGGTTCGTTTTGGGGACCGTTTCCACGGCCAGGATGAACACCCGCACACAGGCCTCGGGCACGAGCAGGCTGACCGTCCCGCCGGCGAGACGCAGCTCCTTGGTCGCCCGGCCGATGAAATCGAGAAGAGCGGCCTCCTCCGTGACGTTGGGCCGGTCGAAGGACGGCTTCAGGGGCGCGTCCCGGAAAGGCCGGATGAAACGGCCTCTGACGGACCGGTCCCTTTTCGAAACGCGGAGGCCGGTCAGATAGCCGGGGGTGAGCTGGAAGACGGCGTCCGGCGGGATGCGGTCCGTCAATCGTCTCAGAAATTTTTCCCCGAAAGGCACGTCCATCACTCCACGAACGTCACTTTGTTCAGGTCCTTGAGGCTGGTGACGCCCGACAGGACCTTGTCCATGCCGGTCTCTCTCAGGAAGACCATGCCCTCCGCCTTGGCCCGCTTTTTGACCTCGGAGAGGGGCTTTTTCTCCAGGATCAACTCCCGGATGGCGTCGGACAGCTCCAGGATCTCGGCGATGGCCGTCCGGCCCTGGTAGCCGGTGAAATTGCAGTCCGGGCACCCTTTCGGTTCGTGGAAGACGTGGCCGGCGTGCCGGTCCGGATCGAGCCCCGATTCGCGGAGCTGGTCGGCCGTGTAGCGCACGGGAGTCTTGCAGCGGGGACAGAGCACCCGGACGAGCCGCTGGGCCAGGATGCAGTTGAGGGCCGAGATGAAGCTGTACGGGTCGACCTGCATGTGGAGGAAACGGCCGATGACGTCGAAGACGTTGTTGGCATGCACGGTCGTGAAGACCAGGTGCCCGGTCAGGGCCGACTGGATGGCGATCTGGGCCGTCTCCGGGTCGCGGATCTCGCCGACCATGATCTTGTCCGGGTCGTGGCGGAGGATGGACCGCAGCCCGCGGGCGAAGGACAGGCCCTTCTTCTCGTTGACCGGGATCTGGGTGATGCCGTCGACCTGGTACTCGACGGGGTCCTCGATGGTCACGATCTTGTCCTCGGGCGACTTGATCTCCGTCAGGGCGGCGTAGAGGGTCGTCGTCTTCCCGCTCCCGGTCGGTCCCGTGACCAGGACCATGCCGTAGGGCTGGGTGATGTACTTCCGGAACTTCCTCTGGATCTCCTCGGAGAACCCGAGCAGGTCCAGGCGCAGCTCGCGGATGGCCTCCGTGATCATCTCCTTGTCGAGGATGCGGATGACGGCGTCCTCGCCGTAGATGCAGGGCATGATGGAGACGCGGAAGTCGATGGTCTTGTCCTTGATCTTCAACCGGAAGCGGCCGTCCTGGGGGACGCGGCGCTCGGCGATGTCGAGGTCCGACATGACCTTGATCCGGGAGATGATGGGCGACTGGAACCTCTTGTCGATGGCCTCCATGGCCTCGCCCAGGACGCCGTCGATCCGGAACTTGATCTTGGCGTCGTCGTCCTTGGATTCGATGTGGATGTCGCTGGCCCGCTTCTGGACGGCGGTGAAGATGATGGTGTTGACGAGCTTGATGATCGAGCCGTCCTGGTCGGCCAGCTTCTCGATGGAGATGACGTCCTCCTCCCCGCCGCTGTCCCGCTCGACGACCTGAGTGACGTACCCCTCGGTGGCGTCGCGCAGGACCTGCATGGCCGTCTCGCTCTTCCTCAAGGCTTCGGAGATGGCCCTCTTGGAGGCCGCGAAGATCTCGACCTTCCGGCCCAGGAAGGACTCGATGTCGTCGATCGACGAGAGGTCGGACGGGTCGGCGACGGCGATCCTCATGACGCCGCCGTCCTCGCCGAGAGGCACGAAGCTCAGGCGGTGGAGGAACTCGACGGGGATCGATTGGATGAGGGTCCGGTCGAGGGGCTGGGCCTCCAGGTCGATGTAGGGAACGCCGTATCGAGCGGCCAGGATCTTGGTCGACTTCTCCTCGGCCCGGGTGTTCTCGAGTTCTTCTTTGCTCATTCGACTTCCTGTCAGGGCTCCCCTACCTCGCGATCCGGATGACGTTGAAGATCGGAATGTACACCGCCAAGAGCATT
This sequence comes from Candidatus Aminicenantota bacterium, assembly GCA_046496285.1. Classification (GTDB taxonomy): domain Bacteria; phylum Acidobacteriota; class Aminicenantia; order Aminicenantales; family Saccharicenantaceae; genus RBG-16-66-30. The sequence goes on along the minus strand of JAWOHF010000239.1, from coordinate 21,167 downwards.
CCCGCCACCACCAACCCCATGAGGATGATGACCGCCGGCTCGATCAGGGACACCAGCGTATCGATTTTACCACGAACACGCTCATCATAGAAGTCGGCCATGTCCCCGAGCATCCCTTGGAGATTGGCCGAGGTTTCCCCGATCCGGACCATGTCCAGGGCCAGATCGGGAAAGGCCCCCGACCGGACCAGGGATTCGGACAGGGTCTCGCCGTTCTTGATGTGGTCCGGGACGTCCTTCATGCGGCCGGCAAGATAGGCGTTGGGGACCGCCTGGATGGCGACCCCGACGGACGGAAGCAGGGAGATGCCGGCTTCGAGGAGCAGCCCCAAGGTCCGGCTGAACAGGGAGACGGCCGACTCGAGCCAGACCGTCCGGCCGAAGGGGATCCGGAGCTTGGCCCTGTCCCACCGGCTCCGGAATCCGGGGCGCTTCCTCATCTTCAGGAAGAAGATCAAGCCGGCGGCCGCCGCGCCGGCGAAAAGATACCAGCGGGCGTTCAGGAACATGGCCACCGACATGAGGGCCCTGGTGACGCCCGGCATCTCGGCCTCGAAGCTCAAGTAGAAATCCGCGAACTGGGGCAGGACGAAGTTGACGAGGAGCGACATCAGGAGCAGGGAGAAAAGGAGGAGGATGGTCGGATAGGCCATGGCCGAACGGATCCGCGACTTGGTCTGGGAGATGACCCGGGCGTACTGGATGAAGCGCCCGATGGTGCCCGGGAGGTTGCCGCTCTTCTCGCCGGCCATCAGGCTGGCCGTGTAGACCGTCCCGAAGAGCCCCTCGTAGGGAAGGAAGGCCTCCGAGAGGGCCTTGCCGAGGCGGACCTCTCCGGCGACCTTGATCAGGATCTCCTTGAGATAGATGTTGCGGGCCCGGGCCGCGATCGCTTCGAGGCTCTTCAGAATGGGATAGCCCGCCTTGATCAGGGCGACGAGCTCTTGGTTGAAGAGGATGATGTCCTTGTCCTTGACCTTTCGGCCAAAGCTGAGGCCCTGGGCCTCCAGCCTGTTCCAGTCACGGCGAACAGACAGGATGAGCCCGCCTTCAGACTCGAGCATCCTGCGGCACTCGTCGGCCGTCGAGGCCAGAACGGACCGGGCGGCGACCCGCCCGTCCTCTCCGGCGATCCGGCATGAATAATACGGCATTCTCGGCGAACCCTACTTGGGTTTAGTCGGAACAAATCTATTCCAGGGCGGAGGAGTTTGTCAAACGGCCCGGGTTGACAAATGCGGCCATTAGGAATTAACTACTAGATGCACATGCGAAAAACGGCGGCTTTTCCACGGCGCGCCCTCCTCCTGGCGGCCGCCTGCGCCTTTTTAGGGCTGTCGACGGGCCGGCCGGCCCAGGATCCGGCGGGGCAGGACCCGCCTCCCCAGGAGATCCAGAAGCCCCGCTACGATTACATGAGCACGTTGTCCCGGAGCACCCGGCCCCTGGGCCTCAAGGAAGACCCGACCACCAGGAAGATCCTCGCCCAAGGCGTCGTCAAATGGGCCATCCGGGCCGGTTCGCGTCATATCCTCAATTAGGATAATTTTTTTTATGCTGCGGATTCAATTTTTTGGATGATGAAAAAGAGCTCTTTTCTCATCTTCATCCCTGTCCTGGCCGTCCTCGTTCTGGGGGGGATGAACGTCTATAGGAAGGCCGTCTGGAAGGACGTCACGGACGGTGTGACCTGGAAGGAAACCCCCGGCGGGCTGACGGCCGTCCGGGTGGACCCGGAAAGCGAGGCCTTTCTCCGGGCGGCCATCCGCAAGGGAGACGTTCTCTTGGCCATCAACAAGGCCCCGGTGCGGACCAAGATCGACGTCCTCAGGAACCTCTGGATCGCCGCCGGTTCCGACCAGAGCGTCACCTACGAGATCAACAAGGCCGGATTCCAGATCTATCCCACCTTCTACCCTCAGAGGAAGGGCGTCAATCCCATCTACTTCTACCTGGTCATCGTCGGGCTGGCCACCCTGGTCATCGCCCTGGTCATCTTCTTCAATTCCCGGGGCCAGATGTCCCTGCCGTACGCCTTCTTCTACCTGCTGGCCCTGGCCTTCTCCTCCTTCTCGATCTTCTCGCCGACGGGAGAGATGACCGGGCTCGACATGGTCTTTTACGGGCTCGACAAAGCGGCCTTCGCGGCCTTCCCTCCTCTGCTCCTGCACTTCTTCATGATCTTCCCGCTGAGAAAGCGGTTCCTCAGGGACCGGTCCCGGGTGCTGCCGTTCCTCTACGCTCCGGCCGCGCTCCTGCTCCTCGCCCGGCTCCGCTTCCACGTCCCGCTGCCGGCGCCCTGGAGCGAGGGGGCCGCGTTGAGGTTCCAGGACGCCCTCGAACGCCTCGAACTCCTCCATTTCGCCGTGTTCGTCCTAGTCACCCTGGGCTTCCTGGCCCACAGCACCTTTCGAGCCCCGACCATCATGGTCAAGAAGCAGCTCCGCATCATCACCTACGGCCTGGCCTTCGGCATCCTGCCGTCCCTGGTGTTCTACATCGCGCCGACCCTCGCGGGGACCGGACCCTCCTCGGGCGCGGAGCTGACCATCCTTCTCCAGGCCCTGATCCCGCTGGCTTTTTCCTACTCCATCTCCCGTTACCGGCTGGTCGACATCGAGGTGCTCCTGAAGAAGGCGGCCACGCTGATCTTCTCGTTCTTCGTCATCGCCTTCCTCTACTTCGTGGTCAGCTCCCAGACCCGTCTTTTCTCCGAGAACCGGCTGAACGCCATCGCCCTGGGCATCCTGGCCATCGTCCTCGGTGCGACCCTTTTCACCCCTCTCAAGAAGCTCTTCCAGGTCCTGTTCGACCGGGCCATCTACAAGAGAAGCTACGAATACCGGAAAACCCTGCTCTTCATCAGCCGTGAGCTCAGCCGGGAACGGAACCTCCAGAACCTGGCCCGCTCCCTTCTCGAGGCCATCGCCAACGCCCTGTCCGTGAAGTCCCTGGCCCTTCTCCTGGCCGATGAGGAGGACAGGCGGTCCTTCAAGGTCCTGGGGGCCAGGGGCGACGCAGCGCCGCTCGCCGGGCGCATCTCCTTCGACGAGAGGGTCGTCGAGGAGATGCTCGAAAAGGATTATCTCACGCCGGCTTCGGAACCCGGCCCGGACCCTGTCCACGGCTCCCTGGAAAGTTTCGCGGCCCTGGGGCTCTCACATTTCCTGCCCCTGAAGATCAAGGACAAGATCATCGGCTGCCTGGCCATGGGCAAGAAGCAGGACGGGTCCTTTCTCTCGCGCGAGGACTGGGAGCTGCTGGCGACCGTCTCCGGATCGGCCGCCCTGGCCCTGGAGAACGCCGACTTCTACAGCCGCGAGTCCGTCCGGGCCATGGAGATGCAGCGGCTCAAGGACTACAGCGAGAACATCATCGAGAGCCTGACCGTGGGCGTCTCCGTCATCGACCAGGAAGGGACGGTCATCGGCTGGAACAGGGTCCTGGAGGACCAGGTCGGCATCCGCAAGGCGGCGGCCCTCCGGAAACCGCTCCAAGACGTCATCGGGCCGACGGCGTTCGCCGCCCTGTTCCCTCCGGAAAGGCAGCAGGAGTTCCGGCTGTTGAGCGAATTCTCGCTGGAGGTCCCCCAGGGGGGGAAGAAGATCTTCGACATCGCTCGCACGCCCCTCCTCGACAACGCCCTCGAGCCCTACGGGACGATCATCGTCTTCGAGGACGTCACCGACAAGATCCGCCTCCAGCAGCAGCTCCTGACCTCGGAAAAGCTGGCCTCCATCGGGCTCCTCTCGGCCGGCGTCGCCCACGAGATCAACACGCCGCTGACCGGGATCTCGAGCTACATCCAAATGCTGCAGAAGAAGCTCGCCGACACTCACTACGCCCAGCTCCTGGAAAAGATCGAGACCCAGACCGACCGGGTCGGCCGGATCATCAAGAACCTCCTGGCGTTCGCCCGCAACCCCTCGGACACGGAGTTCCATCGCGTCGACCTCAAGGAGAGCCTGGGTGAGATCCTGTCGCTCATCGACTACAAGCTGAAGAACATGAACATCCGGCTCGAGCTGGCCCTGGACGACGTGCCCCCCGTCCAGGCCCAGGGGGAAAGGCTCCAGCAGGTTTTCATCAACATCATTCTGAACGCCCTGGACGCCATGCCCCAGGGCGGCGCCCTCAAGATCGCCCTGAGCCGGGCCGACGGGCGGGTCGTCGTCCGGGTCTCCGACACGGGGACGGGGATCAAGCCCGAGCACCTGGCCCACATTTTCGATCCGTTCTTCACGACCAAGGGGATCGGGAAGGGAACGGGGCTCGGCCTGTCCATCAGCTATGCCATCGTCAAGGAGCACGAGGGGGAGATCCGCGTCGAGAGCGAGGTCGACCGGGGCACGACGTTCACGATCTCCCTGCCGGCCGGACCGGGGCACGCCCGGGAAACGCGATCCTCCCCACTTAGGAAATGACCCATGAGCAGCAAAGGCCTTGTTCACATCATCGACGACGAGCCCGTCATCCATGACGTCCTCAGCGAGCTCCTGACCTCGGAAGGCTACGAGGTCGAGCTCTCCTCATCGGGCGAAGAGGCCCTGGAGAAGTTCCCGTCGCCGTCCTTCGACGTCGTCCTTCTCGACCTGCTCATGCCGGGCCTGGACGGCATCGAGGTCCTCCGGCGGATCAGGAAGGTCGACCCCCTGACCCCGGTCATCATCATCACGGCTTACGGGTCCGTCGAGTCGGCCATCTCGGCCATGAAGATCGGGGCCCTGGACTACGTCCAGAAGCCGTTCAAGCACGACGACCTGCTGATGTCGATCGAAAAGGCCGTCGAGCGCAAGCGCCTCCAGGACGAGAACATCCGGCTCAAGGGCGAGCTGCGCCAGAAGTTCAGCTTTTCGAAGATCATCGGCAAGAGCCAGGTCATGAAGAGCGTTTTCGAGCTGGTCAAGGCGGCCGCGCCGACCCGCAGCACCATCCTCCTCCAGGGCGAAAGCGGCACGGGCAAGGAGCTGGTCGCCCGGGCCATCCATACGAACTCGAACCGCTCGGACGCCCCGTTCATCATCGTCAACAGCGGCTCCCTCCCGCCCGACCTTCTCGAAAGCCACCTCTTCGGCCACGTCAAGGGGGCCTTCACGGGGGCCGTGGCCTTGAAGAAAGGCCTTTTCGAGGCCGCCGACAAGGGGACGATCTTCTTCGACGAGATCTCCTCCATCAGCCTCGAGACCCAGGCCAAGCTCCTCCGCGTCATGCAGGAAAAGGAGTTCATGCGGCTCGGGGGGACCCAGGTCATCAAGGTGGACGTCCGCATCCTGGCGGCCACCAACACCGACATCGAGGAGCTCATCGGCCAGAAGCTGTTCCGCAAGGACCTGTTCTACCGCCTGAACGTCATCAAGATCGAGATCCCGGCCCTCCGTGAGCGGAAGGAGGACATCCCTCTCCTCGTCCGGCACTTTCTCGGGATCTACTGCCGGGAGAACCGCAAGGAGATCGAGACGGTCTCCCCGGACGTCCTCGAGGTCCTCGACGCCCACGACTGGCCGGGGAACGTTCGCGAGCTCGAGAACCTCATCGAGCGGGCGGTCGTCCTGTCGAGGTCGAACACCATCACCCGCGACGTGCTGCCGCCCTTCTTCCTTCAGAGAAGCGGGATGGACGACGAGCCGGACCTGTCTTCGGGGGAATCCCTGGACCTCCACGAGAGGACGCAGGCCTTCCAAAGGCGGCTCATCATCGCCACACTGAAGAAGACCAAGGGCGTCCAGAACAAGGCCGCCAGGCTCTTGGGCGTCAAGGCGACGACGCTCAACGAAATGATCAAGCGCCTGAATATCGAACCGACGGACCACCACGTCTGAGCGGCGGCCGCTAATTGAACTTGCCCGGCACGGCCTTGAGGGGGTTGATCCGGACCTTGTCGGGCTTGGCCGGCAGGGTCAGGACGAATTCTTGGCTGCCTTGTTCGACGATGACCATGTCCCGAAAGGTCTGCGGGCCGCTCGTCCATTCGATCCACAGGGGGAACACGAAGGGTCCCTTGAGCTGGGTCACGCGGACCGCCAGCCGGGCCCCGCCCGGGATGGCCGTCTCGGTCCACGACGTCCGGACATCGGGCAGCTCATGAGACGAGAACCAGCCGTGGAAAAAGGCCTTCAGGTCCCGCCCCGAAGCGGCTTCCATCTCGGCGATGAAAGAGGCCGTGCGGGCCGGGCGGTACCGGTACTTCTCGAAGAACGCCTGCAGCCCCGAGCGGAAGACGTCCTCGCCGAGGAGGTCCTGGAGCATGAAGAGGGCCAGGGCCGATTTGTTGTAGACGATGGCCTGGTAGGCGTCGAAATCGAAATAGCTCAGCCGCGGGCCCATGAGGATCGGGCCCCGGCGGGATTTTTTCTCGGTCCACCGGGAGAACTTCTTCAGGATGGAGGCGAAGGCCCGGTCGCCGTACCTGTCCCGAAGATAGGAGGCCGCGGCGAACTGGGACAGGCCCTCGCTCAACCACTGGTCCCGGTAGGTCGCGAAGGACACGCCCTGTCCCCACCACTGGTGGGCGATCTCGTGGGCCAAGAAGTAATCGGGCCACTGCGAGAGGTCGACGGGGCTGTCGCCTCCGGGCGGGATGCCCGCTTCGCCCATCCAGGGGACCTGGTTGAGGACGATGAAGGAGGCCGGGCTGTGGCCCCCGTAGGTGGGCCAGAGACGCAGGACGATCCCCAGTTTTTCGTAGGGGTAGCGGCCGAACGACTTCTCGTAGAAATCGAGGATGTTCCGGGCCCAGTTCGCGAGCTGGAGCTGGGCGTCCATGATCTCCGACGAGACGGACATCGTGATCGGGACGGGGCCGGGGAGGACCTTCTGCCGGTCGAACTTGCCGATGATGAAGGACATGTACTTGACGGGCTGCCGCGTCTCGAAGGTGTAGACGGCGCTGCCGGCCTTCTCGATCTCGACGGCGTCCGCCATTCCGTTGCGCCGGCCTTCACCGACCATCTCCCCGTTGGCGATGCACTTGAACTCCGGGGGGACGACGATCTTGAGCCGGGCCGTGAAATAGTCCTCTTCCGTCGGCCCCGGATACCAGTCTCCGGCATGGGAGTAGAAATAGGTCTCGTAGCGGGGCCTGAAAACGTACCTGTCCCCTGACCCGGCCTGGCCGATGACGTCCGAGGAGGGCGCCGGCGGGGGTATCCGCCCCCGGTAAAAGACTTCGATGAAGGCGGACTCGCCCTTGACGGGGGGCTTGAGCAGATAGATGTAAAGGTTCTTCCTCAGCTTGTCCTGGGTGTAGAACAACTCCCTTTTTTCGCCGTCCAGGATCTTGAGGATCTCGAGATCGGGGCTGAAGCGGAGCTTGAGGACGTCGAGGGGGCCGACCTTGGAGGTCACCTTGATCCGGGCCTTGGCCGAAAGAAAGAACTGGGCCGGCGTGTAGCTGAGGTCCAGCTCGTAGGACTCGACGTCGAACTTGTCCTCGAAGCTGACGAATAATCTCTTTTCCCGGGCCTCCTCGACGCCATCCGGGTTGTACAGGCTGATGACCCTCCCCTTGCCCCGGTCGTAGAGGTTGACCGTTTCGTCCGAGTAGGGGTGATAGACGTAGGTCAGCTCGCCGGCCTTGCGGGCCTTGAATTCGAAAACGGCCTCGTCGCCCTGCGGCAGGAACGACAGCGGCTCCCTGTCGATCGAGCTCTCGATGGTGAAGGAACGGGGGTAGCCGCGGGCAAAGACCGCTGCCGCCCGGGACTGCTCGGCCGGCGAAACGGCCGAGCCCCCCTCCGCCCGTTCGATCTTCACGCTGTCGGCGAAAAAGGAGGAAGAGCAGCGGACGAACAGATGCTCGATGGTGTCCTCGAGATGGTCCTTCTTGTAAAGCAGCTCCATCTGATGCTTCTCGCCGGCGTCGGAAGGCGAGAAACGGACCGTACCCTTGCCGACGACGATGAGGGCCGTCTCGAAGTCGGGGAGGTTGTCGTAGAAGACGGCCGCGTCCCGGAAGGACAGGCGGATGTCCTTGTGGGCGATCTCCACCCGCTGGGCCCGCTCGAAACGGTCCGAAGGCATGCGGATCTTGTAGAGCGTGGACAGGTTCCCGATGACCTCCTTGTGGGCGATGACCCATCGCTCCTCGCGCCGGTCGAGCTTCAACATCCAGGACTCCATCATGGCCGTATGAACGTTCTGGTAGATGGCCTGAAGGTAGAGCTGCGGCTCCCCGGTCTCCCCCGTCGTCCTGCCGGCCAGGCGGAGGGAGACGGAATCCATCTTGAACCGTTCGAAGAACATATCGAGGCGGGTCCGCTCGTCGGAGCGGATCTCGGGGAGGAAGGCTTCGAGGTACCCGGCCAGGTCCCCGCCCTGCAGGCGACCCTTGAGGCGGTCCATGAAGGCCTCGGGGGTTTCGTCCGGCGCCGTCGACGCCCAGGCGGCCGGCGGGCCGCAGACAAGGAGGAAGGCCGAGAGCAAGAGTCCAAGAAAGAGCGTCTTTTTCACCTTCTTTTCCATTATAACAAATGCGAAAAAATGGGACGGCCCTGACGTCCGGCCTTCCAAGGATAATGGTGCAGGTTTTATGCCAACGGGAAAGACGCGCTGACTCTCAGGGTGCGGGGGTCTGCGGGCCAGAAGGCCGGGGGGAAAACCTCCGTCCGTTTACGGAACGTAAAATTGCTTTACGAACGACGGGTCACTTGCTCAGTTCCCGCCCGAGGGCTTTCTCGACGGCCTCGACCTTGCCCCGGATGCGGTCCCGGGCCTTGTCCCGGTCATCGATGGCGATGCGGGTCAGGACGCGGCCGGCGTGCCGCCGCATCGTCCGGTGACATTCTTTGATCAGGGCCAGAACCTCGTCCCATTCCCCCTCGACGATCGTGCCCATGGCCGTCAGCCGGTAAGGAAGGCCGCTGCGGTCGACGATGTCGACGACCTCGGCCACCGGCCCGGAGAGCTCCTCCCCCTGTCCGATGGGCACGATGCTGAATTCGACGATCATCCCGGACCTCCTTTCCTTCCCGCTCTAATCCCGCTCCTTTTTCGGTCCGGCCTTCCTCAGGCGCTCTTCCCAGGTGATGAAGCTGTGATAGAAAACGGCGTCCCCCTCGTCGATGCCCCGGGTGATCTCCGTGATGTGGGACGTCTCGGCGCCGAAGGCCTCGATGGCGAAGATGACCCCTTTTTCGGGTTTGACGTTGGTGCCGCACGTGTAGATATCCAGGGCCGCGTAGCCCATCTCCGGCCAGGTATGGGTCGAGATGTGGGATTCGGAGATGACCACGACGCCGCTGACCCCGGAGGGCGGGAACTTGCTGCAGGAAATGGACCAGACGCTGGCCCCGGCGATCTCGGCCGCCTTGACCAGAATCTGCTGGACCTTCTCGACGCTGCCGATGATCTTCGGGTCACAGCCGGAAGCCTCGACGATGTAGTGATGCCCGATCGGGGAATGGGTGATCTTGCCCATGGACGCCTCCTTGGACGGTCTCGAAGCTTGATTATGGCACAACCGCGGCGGCTGTCAAGGCGCCCGGCCCGGAAGCGGGGTCAGACGGCGGCCCGGAGCTCTTCCTTGACGACGTTGAGGACGATGTGGGTCACGGTCCGGTCGACATCGGGGATGGCCAGGAGCTTCTTGATGAAGGCGTTGAGGTCCTCCCGGCCCGTGAAATGGCCGACGATGAACGAATCCCACTCTCCGGTGACGTCATAGACCACGGACACGTGGGGGTCCTGGGAGATCTTCTTCTGGGCTTCGAGGAGCTTCCCCCGGGAGATGCGGGCGGCGACGACGGCCACCAGCCCGATCCCGAAATGCTCCCGGTCCACGATGGGCACGTACCCCTTGATCGCCCCGGAGGCCTCGAGCTTCTTGACGGTGTTGATGACGGCCGTCACCGAGGTCCCCAGCTCCTTGGCGATCTCCCGGAAGCTCTTGCGGGCGTTCCGGTTCAGGACCCGGATGATCTTTCTGTCCAGCTCTTCGATCATGGGGCGAACCTCCAATTGTCTTATATTATATAATAAATAATAACAAATGCAATATATATTTTTTTATTAGTTGACAATTGAAAAGATCTGTTCTATCTATTACCAATATATTCGCTCACCGCAAGGAGGCCCGACCATGCCCAAGACCAAGAAAAGATCCCCTAAAGCCTACGGAATGAGGGACGAGCAGGATGTGCTCTCGGCCGTCCGCGACAACGGCAACGGCATTTCGTTCATCAGGCTCATCTTTCCCGACATCCTCGGCCGGCCCATGGAGTTCACCATCCCGGGCTCGGAGCTGGCCGCGGCGTTCAAGGAAGGCAAGGGATTCGACGGATCCTCGGTGGCCGGCTTCGTCCGGATCGAGGAGAGCGACCTGGTCATCAAGCCGGACCCGAAGTCGTTCCGGCTCCTGCCTTGGGAGTACCGGGGTTTCGACGAGGGCATCCGCTGGCGGGAGGCGGTCATGTTCGGCGACATCCTCAAGCCCGACGGCGGGATCTACGAAGGCGACAGCCGGGCCGCCCTCAAGCGCAACATCCTCCGGGCCCGGAAGGAGTTCGGCATCGACGATTTCAAGTGCGGCCCCGAGCTCGAGTTCTTCATCTTCCCCTCCAGCCGCGAGCCCGTCCCGGCCGACCAGGGCGGATACTTCTTCAGCGGCCGCCACGGCGAGGTCCGCAAAGAGGTCCAGCTCCTCCTCCACCGGATGGGTATCGCCACGGAGTACGACCACCACGAGGTCGCGCCCGGGCAGCACGAGATCGACCTGCGATACGAGAGCGCCCTCGAGATGGCCGACATCGGCATGCTCTTCCGGTACATGGTGAAGAAGGTCTGCCGGATGCACGGTGTCTACGCCACGTTCATGCCCAAACCCATCAACGGGCAGAACGGCAGCGGGATGCACGTCCACCAATCCCTTTGGAAGGGAGCCCGCAACCTGTTTTTCGAGAAGAACGGGCCCTACCATCTGTCCCTTCTCGCCCGCCGCTACATGGCCGGGGTCATGACCCACGCCCGGGAGATCTCGGGCGTCCTCAGTCCGTGGGTCAATTCCTACAAGCGGCTCATCGAGGGCTACGAAGCCCCGGTCTACATCGCCTGGGGCCAGAAGAACCGGTCCGCCTACATCCGGGTCCCCGAATACCAGCCGGGCAAAGAGCGGGCGACGCGCATCGAGCTGCGCGCGGCGGACCCGGCCTGCAACATCTACCTGGCCCTGGCCGTCATGCTGGCCGTGGGCTCGGAAGGCATCCGCAAGAAGTACGACCTCGTCGACCCGGTCGAGGAGAACATCTACCACATGAGCGGGACCCGCCAGAAAAGGTTCGAGATCCGCGTCCTGCCCCGCAACCTCGAGGAGGCGGTCCGCGTCATGGAGAGAAGCGAGGTCGTCCGGGAGGCCCTCGGGGACCACATCTTCCACACCCTCATCGCCAACAAGCGCCAGGAGGTCGAGGAGTACGGCCGGAACGTCTCGGGAGAGTTCGACAAGCAGGTCAGCGATTACGAGGTCAAGCGCTACCTGCCGATTCTCTGACCGCCCGGCCGCGGCTGTTTACTCCTTTCTGTTTGTGTGCTATAAAAGACGTTCGAATATCCCATGAACGTCCCGATGATCCTCATCCAAGTCTTCGTGGTGCTCTTCGCCATCACCATCCACGAGGCGGCCCACGCCTGGACCGCCTCGAAATTCGGCGATCCCACGGCGGCCTCAATGGGCCGCGCCTCCCTCAATCCCCTCGTTCACATCGACCCCATCGGAACCATCCTCTTCCCGCTCGCGCTCATCATCCTGTCGAAGGGGGCCGGGCCGGTTTTCGGCTGGGCCAAGCCCGTCCCCTACAACCCCTATAATCTCCGGGACCCTCGGCGGGGAGGGTTGTGGATCTCTTTCGCCGGGCCGATCTCCAACATCCTGACGGCGGCGGCCGCGGTCCTCGTCTTTCAGTTCATCAAGCTCTTCGGCGCCCGCATCCCGGCCTCCTCGGCTTTCGTCAAACCCCTGGAAGGGCTGACCCTGGTCCTTCTCTTCATGGCCCTGATCAATCTCTCCCTGGCGATCTTCAACCTCATCCCCATCCCCCCTCTCGACGGCAGCGGCATCCTGGCGGGGCTCCTGTCCGAGAGGGCCGCCGCGAAATACGAACAGCTGCGGCCCTACGGCTTCCTCATTCTCATCGCCCTGATGTACAGCGGATTCCTGACCCTCATCTTCTCGCCCGTCTATAAACTGGTCCTGGTGCTGTTCCGCTAGAATGACCGAAGGCCCCGCTCTCCCCCAGGACCCCGTCGAGCCGCCGATGGACGCCGTCCCGGCCGGCGGGCCGTCGGACGGCTACCAGGTCCGGCTGGAGATCTTCGAGGGCCCGCTCGACCTCCTCCTGTTCCTCATCCGCAAGAAGAAGATCGACATCCACGACATCCCCATCGCCGCCATCACCCGCCACTATCTCGAGTATCTCGACAAGAAGGAACAGATCAACCTGGACCGGGAGGCGGAGTTTCTGTTCGTCGCCGCCCTCCTGATCTACATCAAGTCCCAGATGCTCCTGCCCCGCGAGACCGACCTGGCCGAGCAGGACGACCCCCGGCGGGTCCTCGTCAACCGCCTCCTCGAATACCAGAAGATCAAGGCCGCCTGCTCGCTCCTCCGCGAAAAAGAGGAGGACCAGCTCCTCCAATGGAAGCGGCACTTCCTGCCGCCTTTGTCGAAGGACAGCGATCTCGATGTCGTTGAGCTCTCTCTGTTCGAGCTGGCCGAGACCTTTTTCGTCATGATGAAGCGCCGGGCCGCCGATTCGGCCCGGGTCATCCGGGGGCGGGACGTCACGGTCGAGGTCAAGATGAAGGAGCTCGTCGGCCTCCTCCGGGAGCGCCGGATGATCGATTTTCTCGAATACTTCGCGGCCCACGAATCGCTCGAGGAGGCCCTGGTCTCCTTCTTCTGCGTCCTCGAGCTGGTCAAGAGCCGGGTGGCCATCGCCGTCCAGGACGAGCTCTTCCAGACCATCCGGGTCTGGCTCCGCAAAGCCCCCCCCGAACAGGTGCCCCATGAATAGCCGGCTGAAAGAGACCATCGAAGCGCTGATCTTCGTCTCCCAGGACCCCCTGACGCTCGAGCGGATGCAGGCCCTCCTCGAGGGCGTGTCCGAGGCCGACATCCGGGCGGCCGTCGAGGAGCTGGCCGCGGACTGTGCCACCGAGGACCGCGGCATCCACGTCGTCCGCAGCGGGGGCGGATACCTGTTCGCCACCAAGCCCGCCTTCGACCGCGACGTCCGGCGGCTCCTGCAGATCGAGCGCAAGAACAAGCTGTCCTCGGCGTCCCTCGAGACCCTGGCCGCGATCGCCTATCACCAGCCCGTGACCCAGTCGGAGATCTCGGCCATCCGGGGCGTCGATTCGACCTACACGCTGAAAACGCTGCTCGAGAAGAAGCTCATCAAGATCGTCGGCCGCAAGAAGGCGCCGGGCAACCCTCTCGTCTACAGGACGTCCGAGCAGTTCCTCCTCTACCTCGGGCTCAACAGCCTTGACGAGCTGCCCTCCGAAGAGGAGATGTCCAGGATCCTTCAGGAGGAGAAAGCGGCCGACGCCTGATCCCTAAGTCTAGCCCCCGCCGGGACTTAGAGTTGACAACAGGAGTGTTCTCGGATAGTATGATTGACTCTTTCCGGACACAGATCAAACTCGATTGAGGGAGTAACACGTCATGACCGATCCAACCAAGCAGCCCAACGCCGACGACGGGATGTCGTCGGAAGACTACGAGCACCTGCTGGATAACTACCAGTTCAGCAACAAGGAGATCACCCAGGGCAAGGTCCTCAAGGGCCGGGTCATCAAGAGGACGCCGACCCACGTCCTCGTCGACATCGGGTTCAAGACCGAAGGCGTCATCCCCAACGAGGACTTCACCGACCCCGCGGTCCTGGCCTCCCTGCGTCCGGGAAGCGAGATCGAGGCCATGCTCGAGAGAACCGACCCCAAGGACGGATACCTCGTCCTCTCCAAGAAGAAGGCGGACGGCGTGCGGGCCCTGGAAACCCTGGAGCAGGCCTTCAGCCATCAGACCACCGTGACCGGCACCATCACCGGAAGGACCCGGGGCGGGTTCAGCGTCGACACCGGCGTGCCGGCCTTCCTCCCCGAGTCCCACGCCGACATCCGGCCGGTCAAGGACCCGGGCTCCCTGATCGGGAAGAGCTTCGCCTTCGTGGTCATGAAGTTCGACCGCAAGAGCGAGAACGCGGTCCTGTCCCGCAAGCTTCTCCTCCAGGACGAGAGGGAGAAGAAGAAGCGCAAGGTCTTCGGCCACATCGCCAAGGGCCAGAAGATCGCCGGGCACGTCAAGTCCCTGACGAGCTTCGGGGCCTTCGTCGACCTGGGCGGCATCGAGGGGCTTCTTCACGTCTCCGACATCTCCTGGGGCAAGATCGCCCATCCCTCCGAGCACCTGGCCGTCGGGCAGGAGGTCGAGGTCGTCGTCCTCGACTTCAACGAGAGGGACGAGAAGATCTCCCTCGGGCTCAAGCAGCTGACCGCCGACCCTTGGGCCAACATCGCCGAAAAATATCAGGCCGGCCAGAAGATCTCCGGCAAGGTCTCCAGCCTGACCGACTTCGGGGCCTTCGTCGAGCTCGAGAAGGGCGTCGAGGGTCTCGTCCACATCTCGGACCTGACCTGGTCGCGCAAGCTCGTCCACCCCAAGAAGGTCCTGACCCCCGGCCAGGAGGTCGTGGTCACGATCCTCGACGTCAACCCCGCCACCAAGAGGATCTCCCTCGGCCTCAAGCAGGCCTCCCCCCATCCCCTCGAGGTCTTCAAGCAGAAATTCGGGCCCGGCTCCCGGGTCAAGGGCCTCGTGACCAGCATCACCGACTTCGGGGCCTTCGTCGAGGTCGAGAAGGGCATGGAAGGGCTCGTCCACATCTCCGACATCAGCTGGGAGAAGGTCAAGCACCCCTCCGAAAAGCTCCAGGCCGGCCAGGAAGTGGAGACCATCGTCCTCAACATCGACGTCGAGCGGCAAAAGATCTCCCTGGGCATCAAGCAGCTCGAGGGCGACATCTGGGAGGACTTCTTCAGCCGCCAGAAGAACGGTGACATCGTCAAGGTCAAGATCGTCCGCCTGACGGACTTCGGGGCCTTCGTCGAGATCGTCCCCGGCATCGAGGGCGTCGTCTTCACCTCGGAGCTCGACGAGAAGAAGATCGAAAAGCCCTCCGACGCCTTCGCCGTCGGCGACGAGCGCAACGCCAAGATCATCCGCTTGAACGCCAAGGCCAAGAAGATCTCCCTGAGCTTCAAGCAGGCCCAGTACGACATCCAGAAGCAGGAGTTCCAGCGCTACATGGACTCCCAGGACAACCGGATGACGTTCGGCGATATCATGAGAGATCAATTGAAAAACTTCGGCGCCCCGAAAAGAAAGTCCAGAAAGAAGGAGGACTCCCATGATCAAGGCTGATCTGGTCAACAAGATCTCCCAGGAGATGAACATTCCCAAACAGGAAGCGGAGGAAGGGGTCAACCTGTTCTTCGAGACCATCCGCGAGGCCATCCTCCAGGGGGAGGAGATCGAGATCCGGGGCTTCGGGAGCTTCCGGTTCCGGAAGCGGACGTCCCGGTCGGGACGCAACCCCCGGACCGGCGAGCCGGTCAAGGTGCCCCCGAAAAAAGTCCTTTATTTCAAGCCCAGCAAGCTCCTGAAGGAACTGATCAACAAATAATGCGCTATATCTCCACTCCCTGGAGAGCGGAATACGTCCGGAACCATCTCAAGATGAAAGACTGCATCTTCTGCGCGGCCCGCAAGGACCGCGACGACCGCCGGTCGGCCGTGCTCTACAGGGGAAAGCGCAACTTTATTCTGCTCAACCGCTACCCGTACTCCCCCGGCCACCTGATGATCGCCCCGAACCGTCATCTGGCCGACTTTGCCGAGGCCCGGGCCGACGAGCGGGACGAGGCCGCCGAACTCCTCCAGGTCGCGATCCGTGTCCTGCGGGACCGGTTCTCGCCCGGCGGCTTCAACGTCGGCATGAACCTCGGGCGGCCGGCCGGGGCCGGGGTGCCCGGGCACTACCATCTCCATCTCGTCCCCCGCTGGACGGGCGACGCCCACTTCATGCCCATCGTCGGGGGGACCCGGGTCTTTATCGAGGACCTCGACACGACCTACCAGGGGCTGAGGCCTCTCTTCGACAAGGTCCGGGCCCGACACTCGCGCGCGAAAAGGTGAACCCATGCTTAAGACAATGAGAGAGAACGTCAAATCGCTCAAGCCCGTCCTGTGGATCGTCATCGCCACGTTCGTGGTCAGCATCTTCGTCATCTGGGGGGGAGGGGGTTTCGGCGGCGGGTCCGGCGACAACACCATAGCCAACGTCGGCCGCGACCGGATCTCCGGGGATGACTATTTCCAGGGCCTCCGCCAGCGGCTCGAGGCCATGGAGAAACAGTTCGGGAGCCTCGACGCCAATCTCATCCGGCAGCTCAACATCCCCGAGCAGACCCTGGAGCAGCTCATCCAGCAAAGGCTCCTCCTCCAGATCGCCGCGGGAATGGGGCTGCGGGCCACGAACCGCGAGGTCCGGGAAAAGATCGTCTCCTATCCCGTCTTCCAGCGGGACGGCCGGTTCGTCGGCTTCGATGAATACAAGCAGATCCTGGATTACAACCGGATCCCCATGGCCGAGTTCGAGAAAGGACTGCGGCGGGACGTCCTCATCGGCAAGGCCGTTCTCGTCCTGACCGCCGGCGTCGCCGTGACCGAGGAGGAGGTCTGGGAGAACTACCGGAAGCAGAACGAAACTGCGAAGATCGAGTACCTCGTCTCGGAAACGGCGAAGGTCGTGGCCGCCGACAAGCCCGCCGAGGCCGACGTCCGGGCCCGTTTCGAGGCCGACCCGTCCGCCTACCGGGTCCCCGAGAAGAGGGCCGGGGATTACCTGTTCCTCAAGACCGACGATCTCAAGAAGGAGGTCGAGGTCAAGGACCCCGAGATCGAGACCTACTACAGGGACAACCGAGTCCAGTTCGAGCGCCCCGAGCAGGTCCGCGTCAGCCGGGTCTGGATCCCCTTCACGGCCGAGAACAAGGAAATCGCAACGGCCCAGGCCGCCGACATCCGGAAACGGGCCGAGTCCGGAGAGGATTTTGCCGGCCTGGCCAGGAACACCTCCAAGGACGACAAAGCCGCGGAAGGTGGGGACTGGGGTCTTTTCGAATGGAGATCTCTCCCGGCCGCGGAGGTCGAAGCGGTCGGACGGCTCGACCGGAACGGCATTTCCGAGGTCGTCGAGTCCGCCGACGGGGCGTCCATCCTCAAGGTGACGGAGAAGGAGCCGGCCCAGACCCAGGCCCTGTCCGAAGTGAGCGGGACCATCAAGTCCATGCTGGAGGACCAGAAAGCGCGGGCCCTGGTGGCCGAGCGCATCCAGAAGATCGAGAAGACGGCCCGGCGGGAAAAGAGCCTCGACCTGGCCGCTCAGAAAGAGGGCTTGAAGATAAGCTCCACAGGCCTCCTGAAGAAGGGCGACCCTCTCGGCGAGGTCGACTCCGCGGGCGCGGTAAGCGAAGCCCTGTTCGGCCTCGAGGACAAGGACATCTCGGCCCCCATCTACTCCTATGAAGGCACGGGCCTGGCCCAGCTCCAGTCCGTCGAGCCCGAGCGCGAGGCGACGTTCGAAGAGGCTCGGGACCGGATCGAGGCCGACATCCTCCAAAACCTCAGGCAAGAGCGGGCCGAGGCCGGGCTGAACGCCGTCCGGGCCGGGCTCAAGGACGACTGGGTGAGCGAGGCGGACAAGCTCAAGCTCGAGCACAAGTCCGTAGACACACACAAGCGGGACCAGTACCTGAGCCTGGTCGGAGAGCGGCCCGAGATCGACGATCTCGTCTTCGGCCTGCCCCTCATGCAGACGAGCGAGCCGGTGGAGGTCGAGGGCGGATACGCCATCTTCCGGGTCCTCGAGAGGAAGGAAGTGACCCGGGAGGATTTCGAGGCCGCCAAGAGCGAGGAAAGGGACGCGCTGCTCGAGCAGAAAAGGAACAAGTTCCTCCACTCCTACATGGCCAAGGCCCGCGAAGAGCGCAAGGTCCGCATCAATTATCAGGCCTATCTCCGGATGACCGACGACATCCTGTCGCGGTTCTCGCGATCCCAATAAGCCCCCCCGGCCCTCCCCCCGGAGCGGCCGCGGACGTTTGAAAGGAGAGCATGATGGAGACCTCCAAGACCTCCCTGCCGCCCGAGGCCTACAAGGAGCTCGAGCCCGGGCAGACCTACACCCCGTTCGTCCCCGCCGACCGGGTCGTCCCGGAAGTCACGGTCCGGTCCGTCCTGTGGGGGCTGTTCATGGCCCTGTTCTTCACCTTCTCGATCGCCTACCTCGGCCTCAAGGTCGGGACAGTGCCCGAAGCGGCCATCCCCATCGCCATCCTGGCCGTGGGGCTGGGCTACACGTTCAAGCGCCGGAGCACGATCCTCGAGAACGTCATCATCCAGTCCATCGGCTCCGCGTCGGGGGCCGTCGTCGCCGGGGCCATCTTCACCATCCCGGCCCTCTACATCCTCGGCCTGCCCACCGACATCGTCAAGATCTTCCTGTCGACCTTCCTCGGCGGCTGCCTCGGCATCCTATTCCTCATCCCGCTCAGAAAGTACTTCTGTCAGGAACAGCACGGCAAGCTGCCCTTCCCGGAGGCCACGGCGACGACCGAGATCCTGATCACCGGGGAGTCCGGCGGCAGGCAGGCCTGGGCCCTGATCATGGGCATCGCCGTCAGCGGCGTTTACGAGTTCCTGGCCATCGGCGTGCGGGCTTGGAACGAGCTCATCACCTTCCGGTTCCTGCCGTTCATGGACAGCCTGGCCGTGAAGTCCAAGATGGTCCTCAAGGTCGACGCCCTGTCGGCCTTCCTGGGGCTCGGCTACGTCATCGGCCTGCGCTACAACGCCGTCATCGTGGCCGGAGGCCTGCTGTCCCACTTCGGCTTCATCCCCGTCATCTGGTTCCTGGGCAAGAACGTCGTCGGGCCGCTGTACCCGGGGACGGTGCCCATCGCCGAGATGAGCGAGGTCCAGATCTTCACCTCCTACGTCCGGAACATCGGCATCGGGGCCATCTTCATGGCCGGCGTCCTGGGCATCATCAAGTCCATGCCGGTCATGGTCCGGTCGCTGTCCGTGGGTTTCCGCGAGATCTTCAAGGGCAAGGAGGCCGGGGCGGTCGAGGTCCCGAGGACGGGTCGCGACATCAAGATGTCGACCATCATCCTCGGCCTGCTGGCCACCTCGACGGGACTCTTCCTCTATTTCCTGTGGATCTCGAACGTCAAGTTCGCCCTGATCGGCGTGCTGGCCTGCGTCGTCCTGTCGTTCCTGTTCACGACCGTGGCCGCCTACGCCATCGCCATCGTCGGCACGAACCCGGTCTCGGGGATGACCCTGATCACCATCATCTTCTCGAGCGTCATCCTCATCGGCGCCGGGCTGTCGGGAGAACAGGGGATGGCCGTGGCCTTGCTCATCGGAGCGGTCGTCTGCACGGCCTTGTCCCTGTCCGGGAGCTTCATCACCGACCTGAAGATCGGCTATTGGCTGGGGGCCACGCCCCGCAACCAGGAGCGGTTCAAGTTCCTGGGCGTGCTGGTCTCGGCCCTGATGGTCGGCATCGCCATCTACATCCTCGACAAGGCCTTCTCCTTCCAGAGCGGGACCCTGGCCGCCCCCCAGGCCAACCTCATGGCCGCGGTCATCAAGTCGCTGATGTCGCGCGAGCCGGTGACCTGGATGCTGTACGGCATCGGGGCCTCGGTGGCCATCGTCGCCGAGCTGGCCAAGGTCCCGCCCCTGGCCTTCGCCCTGGGGATGTACCTGCCCCTCCAGCTGACGACCCCGCTGCTCGTCGGCGGCTTCATCTCCCACCTGGTCAAGAACTCCACCAAGGACAAGGAGCTGGCCGAGAAGCGGCACAACCGCGGCACGCTGGTGTCCTCCGGGTTCATCGCCGGCGGGGCCCTGATGGGCATCGTCCTGGCGGTCATGAAGCTGCTCAAGATCGACCACGCCGTCAGCCTCGGCATCCCGATGGTCCTCGAGAACGGCCGGTGGGTGGACGGGGCGCCGTGGCCGTGGTTCTCGAGCTACGGCGAGATCTTCAGCCTCATCGCCTTCGTCCTTCTCGTCGGGTTCGTCTATTTCGACGCCAAGCGGGCCAAGTAGCCCTTGGGCCGCGCCCGGCATGACGCCAAAGAAAGGAGACCGGACATGAAGACCGACAAGCTGCACCGGGCGGCCGAACGGGCCGTCAACCAGGCCCTGAAGCTCGGGCCCAAGGACAGGTTCCTCCTGGTGACCGATAAGCCGAAGATGGAGATCGCCGAAGCCCTGGCCTTCCACGCCAAAAAGGCCGGGGCCGAGACGACGACCTATCTGATGACCGAAACGCTCCGGCCGATCACCGAGCCGACCTCGCTCTTCAAGGATATGATCCGCAAGGCCACGGCCACGGCCTACCTGCTCGAGGGCCGGTTCGCGGAGAAGCCCTTCCGCGGCTTCATGGTCTCGGAGGGCGGCAAGCACGGCCGCATCTGCATGATGCCCGGCCTGACCCGGGACATGATGGAGCGCCTGGTCAACATCGACTTCTCCGAGATGGACAGGTTCACGAAGAAGGTCATCCGGGCCATGAAGGACGCCGACCATGTCGTCGTCGAGAACCCCGAGGGGACGCACATCGAGTTCAGCGTCAAGGGCCGGGCCTGGCACAACGACAACGGCGACATCAGCAAGAAGGGCATGCACGGCAACCTGCCGGCCGGCGAGTGCTACACGGCGCCGGTCGAGGAGACCTTCACGGGACGCATCGTCATCAGCCTGATCGACGACAAGCTCGGCCGGGGGGTCATGACCTTCGAGAAGGGCAAGCTCGTCGACTACAAGGGAGCGGGCATCGCCGAGGTCATCAAGACGGTCGGCGAGGACGAAACGGCCCGGATCATCGGCGAGTTCGGCATCGGCACGAACAAGGGCGCCCGCATCTCGCCCAACATGCTCGAGGCCGAGAAGGCCTTCGGCACGGTCCACTTCGCCATCGGCGACTCCTACGGCATCGGCAAGAACAAGAGCAAGTTCCACTTCGACGCCTTGGTCGACAAGGTGACCATCACGGCCAAGGGCCGGACGATCGCCCGGGCCGGCAAATTCCTCCTTT